>PXEC01000035.1 GCA_003566255.1 Candidatus Peregrinibacteria bacterium
CGCAATTTTTTTGTCATTACGGAAGATTTTGCATCGTTTACTTTCGTGAAAATTTCTATTCTGTGCGCCATGGTTTGAGAATAGCATAAGGCTAAAAATGTTTCTAATTTTTTCTATGATAATTTGCGTTCGATGTGTTTGTTCAAGCTTCTTTTATTTGCTTGTGCTTCGTGGGTGAGTTTTTCGTGGAGTTCGGGATTTATTCGAAGCAGGATTTTTCCACTGAATTTTGTAGTTTTGTCTGATGGAGGGACCGGCAAATTCTTTTTTTTGAGATCTTTTATGTGCATCTCGATAGTTTCTATAACTGCTTCGTGTAGTTCTTCCGGCGTGTCTGCCATTATCGATAAGTTGGGGAATTTTGGAATCATTGCGGAGTATCCTATTTCACCTTCTTCGCTTATGTTGATCACCAGGTAGTTATATTCACATGTTTTCATATTTTTGAATCTGTTTAAGGATTTTTTTGATATAAATTGTTTTTACTTTGTTATTGTGAACGGGAAAATTTATGTACTTATTTTCTTTTTTGAAGATGTGATGGCTACCTGTTATTCGGGTCAGTTTATATCCAAATTGTTCAAGAATTGTTTTTAGATTGTCATATCTTGTATTTTTTGGATTTTGTTCCAGTTTTTTGAGTTTTTTCTCTTTTTGAGTCATAAAAATAGTATCATTTTTAATATCACTTTGTAAATAAGATTTTTCATAGGGAAAAATCCTTAAGAATATTTTACAAATCGTTTCTTAAAAAATTTTAAAATTTTCTTAAACTCCTCCGCAGCATTTTTTATATTTTTTGCCACTGCCGCAAGGGCACGGTTCGTTTCTGCCGACTTTTTTTACGGGGGCCGATGAAGTTCCGGATGATGATGAGTATATGTGGGGTTTTGAATTGTCTTCCAGTGTGCTGCGGGTTACCGTTGAGCCGTCACCGGAAAGAGGTTTTTGGACTTCTTGCTCGTTCGTTTGCATCTTTTTCATTTCTTGATTTCTTATCATGTGGGCAAGAAGCACTTTTTCCGGATCTATTTTGAATAAAGTGTTGACCGTTCCGTTGCTTATAGCCGCGAGCATTTTCATGAACATGTCGTAGGCTTGGGCTTTGTATTCCGTGAGAGGATCTTTTTGAGCGTATCCGCTGAACGCCACGTTTTCTCTGAGTCTTGTCATTGAGTCTATGTGTTCCATCCAAAGAATGTCATTTGTTCGCAGGTAAATGGCTTTTTCCACGTCGCGCATTATTTGAGGTTCCGGAAGTTGTTTTTCTTTTTCTTCGTACACGGAGACCAGATATTTCTTTGCTCTTTCTATCAATTCATTCTGATTTTTGATTTTTTTGAGTTCTTCGATTTCCAAATCGCCTCTATGTATCGCCATCAATCCGTCGTGGATCGATTGGAAGTCCCATTCCTTTTCCGTGCGCGCGTCCGTGAGGTTTTTTACTATCGTTTCGGCGTTTTCTTCGATAAGAGCTATTATTTCTTTTCGCATATCTTCCTTTTCCAGGAAGTCGCGTCGTTTTTTGTAAACTATATTTCTGTGGATGTTCATTATGTCATCGTATTCGACCAGATGTTTTCTTATGTCGAAATTACGGCCTTCCACTTTCTTTTGAGCGCCTTCTATGGATCTTGTTATCATGGCGTTTTCTATCGGCAGATCTTCCGGGACTTTCAGAGCGGTCATCATGTTTTTAATTCTTTCGGCTCCGAACAATCTCATTAAGTCGTCTTCCATTGAGACAAAAAATTGGCTTGAGCCCGGGTCTCCCTGACGTCCGGAACGACCTCTCAACTGATTGTCGATTCTGCGTGATTCGTGCCTTTCGCTTCCTATTACGCAAAGTCCTCCCAGTTCAACCACTCCTTCTCCCAGTTTTATATCCGTTCCGCGACCGGCCATGTTTGTAGCTATCGTTACTGAGCCTTTTTCTCCGGCTTGCGCGATTATTTCAGCTTCCCGTTCGTGGTGTTTCGCGTTTAGAACGTTGTGGGGAACTCCTTCCATTTGCAACAATCGGCTGAGGACTTCCGATTTTTCAACGGATATTGTTCCAAGCAAGACGGGTTGGCCTTTTTTGTGGAGTTCTTTGACTTTTTTCGATATCGCAACAAATTTTCCTTTGTGTGTTTTGTAGATCACGTCTCTTTTGTCTGCGCGGTTTATGGGCCTGTTTGTCGGGATCACCATGGTTTCCAGTCCGTAAATCTGATAAAACTCTTCCGCTTCCGTCAGGGCGGTTCCGGTCATTCCCGCCAATTTGTCAAAAAGCCGGAAATAATTCTGGAAGGAAACTGTCGCCAATGTTTTGGATTCTCTTTTTACTTCAACGTTTTCTTTCGCTTCTATCGCTTGGTGAAGACCTTGGGAGTATCGGCGTCCCGGCATAAGTCTTCCCGTGAATTCGTCAATTATCACTATTTCGCCGTCTTTTATCATGTAATCTATGTCTGATTTGTAGCATGTGTAAGCTCTAAGCGCCTGTTCTATGTGATGGACTTCCGTAAATCCCGCTTCCGTGTAAATGTTTTCCATTCCAAGAAGTTCCTCCATTTTTTTGACTCCGTCTTCTGTCAATGTGGCGATTTTGCCTTTTTCGTCTATTTCGTAGTGAGAGCCTTCTTTCAATTGTGGGATCAATCTGGAATATTGTTGATATTTCGATGTGGATTCCTCCGCGGGCGCGGAAATTATCAACGGGGTTCGGGCTTCGTCTATCAAAATTGAGTCCACTTCGTCCACGATGGCGTAGTGCAGGTTTCTTTGAACCGCGTCTTCAAGATTTGTGACCATGTTGTCACGCAGGTAGTCAAAACCGAATTCGTTGTTTGTTCCGTAAACGATATCGCAGTTGTAGGCGTCTTTCTTTTCTTCTTTTGACATTCCCTGAACGTTCACCCCGACGGACATTCCCAAATAATTGTAAAGTCCTCCCATCCATTCGGAATCACGATGTGCAAGGTAATCGTTGACGGTAACAACAAAGACTCCTTTTTCCGTCAGCGCGTTGAGGTAAACGGGCATTGTACAGACCAGGGTTTTTCCTTCTCCCGTTTTCA
>PXEC01000146.1 GCA_003566255.1 Candidatus Peregrinibacteria bacterium
CCTCGGCTGCGCCCGCCACCGCCGCGTCCCCCACCAGATCGCCCGCCAGCGCTTTTCTTGCGCGGCGGCGGCCGGTCAAGGCGGGGCAACTGGTCCGGGTCATGCTGGATCACCGGTAGCTGCAGATCGATATATTGCTCGATCTCCGGCAGATGAAAGGCGTAGTCCTCACAGGCGAAACTGATCGCGTCACCGGTCGCGCCGAGGCGCGCGGTTCGGCCGATGCGGTGCACGTAATCGGCGGCATCCTGCGGCAGATCGAAGTTGACCACGTGGCTGACGTCAGGGATATGCAGCCCACGGGCGGCCACATCGGTCGCCACCAACACGTCGATATCGCCGTCGTGGAAGCGCTTGAGCAGTTTCTGCCGCTTGGTCTGGGGCACGTTGCCGGCCAGCATGGCGGCGTTGAACCCGTTCGCCTTGAGCGTGCGGCTTACCCGATCGACGGCATGGCGGGTGTTGGCGAACACCATGACGTGACTGTCGTTCATGGCCCGCAGCAGCTCCACCAGCAGCGGCAATTTTTCGCGGTTGGACGGATAGTAGACCACCTGCGTGACCCGTTCGGTGGTCATCTGCTCTTCTTCGACCCGAATGGTCTCGGCATCATTCATGTGTTCGTAGGCAAGCTCCGTTACCTTGAGCGGGAACGTTGCCGAGAACATCAGGGTCTGGCGCTTGTCGACCGTGGGCATGCGCCGGAACAGAAAGCGGATGTCGTTGATGAAGCCGAGATCGAACATCCGGTCGGCCTCGTCCAGCACCGCGACCTCGATATGGCGCAGATTGTAGATGTCCTGCTTCAGGTAATCGATCAGGCGCCCCGGCGTGCCGATCAGAATGTCCACGCCGTCAGCGATCTCGTCGCGTTGCTTGACGTAGTCTACACCGCCATAGGCCAGCAGCGTGCGCAGCCCCGTGTGCTTGCCCAGCAATTCGGCATCACGATGAATTTGAATGGCGAGTTCACGGGTCGGCGCGATGCAGATGGCGCGCGGATTGGGGCCAGGCCCCTTGCTGTCGGCGCTCAGCAAGCGGCGGAAAATCGCCAGCAGGAAGGCGGCGGTCTTGCCGGTGCCGGTGCGAGCCTGGCCCGCAACATCCTTGCCCGCCAGGGCCAACGGCAAGGTGTTGGCTTGAATCGGAGTACATTCTGAAAATCCGGCATCGGCCAGCCCGCGCATGATGCGCTCGTCGAGATCAAAGGTCTCGAACCGAATATCGGTCAAGACTTGTTCATTACCTGGGGTATCGGTCACAAATCATCCTGTTGATGGAGAAAGGGCGCGGCCACGCCTGGCGCCGGTGGAGCGAATTCCACGTCGCTGACGACCCGGCATCGTCAATCGGTTAGTATAGATCGTTGACAGTCGCCGTGCGGCCATCCGCGCCCACGGCCTTGCATACGACCGTATTGCCACCTCCCAAGGAGCTTATCTACAGTGAGCGACAATATCTTTCATGTCTCCGACAGTGACTTCGACGAAGTCGTCCTAAAGGCCGACGGCCCCGTGCTGGTGGATTATTGGGCCGAGTGGTGTGGCCCGTGCAAGATGATCGAACCGATCCTGCACGAACTGGCCGACGAGTATGGCGACAAGCTCAAGATTGCCAAGGTCAACATCGACGAGAATCAGCAGGTGACCAGCCGTTTCAAGATTCGCGGCATTCCCACCCTGATGATTTTTGAAAACGGGGAACATCAGGGAACCAAGGTCGGCGCCTTGACCAAATCAGCGCTGAAAACTTTCGTCGACGAAACCATTTAAATTTTCAAGGACGGCCGTCGCTGCCTGACAGCGCGGCCAAATACTGGACTCACCAGAGCATTAGTGCTACTGTTGCGATCCTGTTGTCTTTTCCGACACCAAAGCAACCCTTTTTCCCAAAGCACGGCCCCTGCCCCTCCCGGGCATGCCCAGGCAGATTGAACGCATAGACCATCCGATACCCGGGTGTCAGCTACGGCGAGCGGCCCTGCTCGCCGGCGCCCTGGTTCCATTGCCAGAAAGCCATCCCATGAACCTGACAGAACTCAAAAGAAAGAACGCGCAAGAACTCATCGACATGGCCGAGGAACTCGGCATCGAGAACATGGGACGTTCGCGCAAGCAGGACGTCATTTTCGCGATTCTCAAAGCCAAGGCCAGCAAGAAGGAAGCGATTTACGGCGACGGTGTGCTGGAAATTCTGCAGGATGGCTTCGGTTTCCTGCGCGCATCGGAGGCCTCCTACATGGCCGGCCCGGACGATATTTACGTCTCGCCCTCCCAGATCCGCCGCTTCAACCTGCGCACCGGCGACTACATCGCCGGCAAGATCCGGCCCCCGAAGCAGTCGGAACGCTACTTTGCCCTGCTCAAGGTCGAGGAACTCAACTACGACCGTCCAGAGAAAGCCAAGAACAAGATCCTGTTTGAAAACCTCACGCCGGAGTTTCCGCGCGAGCAGCTCAAGCTGGAACGCGGCAACGGATCGACCGAAGACATCACCGGCCGCATCATCGACCTCATCGCGCCGATCGGGAAAGGTCAACGCGGACTGGTCGTGAGCCCACCCAAGGCGGGCAAGACCATGATGCTGCAGTCCATCGCCACCGCCATCCGGGCCAACAACCCGGAAGCGCACATGATCATTTTGCTGATCGACGAGCGCCCGGAAGAGGTGACCGAGATGCAGCGCGGGGTGGATGCCGAGGTGATTTCTTCAACCTTCGATGAGCCCGCGACGCGCCACGTGCAGGTGGCGGACATGGTGATTGAACGCGCCAAACGGCTGGTCGAGCACAAAAAAGACGTCATCATTCTGCTCGACTCCATTACCCGCCTGGCCCGAGCATTCAACACGGTCGCGCCGTCATCAGGCAAAGTGCTGACCGGTGGTGTCGACGCCAACGCGCTGCAGCGGCCGAAGCGTTTCTTCGGGGCTGCGCGCAACATCGAAAACGGCGCCAGCCTGACCATTATCGCCACCGCCCTGGTCGATACCGGGTCGAAAATGGACGAAGTGATCTACGAAGAGTTCAAGGGCACCGGCAACATGGAAATCC
>PXEC01000150.1 GCA_003566255.1 Candidatus Peregrinibacteria bacterium
ATAATAATGAAAACTATGGTCTTACCGTTGGTCAGGCATCGTCAACTACGCGGCTGGGCGCGAAGATGAATGGGACTCCGGACGGCGTTGTTATCGATCCCATCAATACATTGCAATTTGTTTTGAGTATGAATCCTTCTTTTGTCGCCAGAGGTTTTTCCGGCGATGTTGATCATCTGACTGAAATTTTCAGAAAAGCGTTGAATCATAAGGGGTTTGCCTTTGTTGAGGTTTTGCAGGCGTGTCCCACATACAACAAAATGACTCCGGAAAGCTGGTATGCGGAGCGGGTTCGCAAAATTGAAGATTTGGACGGATACGATTCAGGCGACATCTGGGCGGCACGAAAATTGGTTGAAGATATGGAGAAGAAAATCTACACCGGTGTCTTATACGAAAACAAAGAAAGAGAAAACTTTTTGGAAGTTCAAAAAAGTCGCGCGGGGGTTGAGACGGAGTTGGTGGAAGAGGTGGCTCAACGGCAGATTAAGGATTTGGCTTAGGCTTTGAATCCTTCCCTTATCCCTGAAACGATTTTTACAGTCCCGGGACCGTCTTTAAAACTATGCGACTCTTTCCTCTCCTTCTTCTATCCTCATAGAAGCAATTCTCTCTTCTACATTGCTCGGAACTACAAGCTTGTTTTTATCAATTTTTGCCAGTACTGAAGCCACTCTGTCGAAATTCCTTCCTCTAGGATTCAAGCTGTTTAATGATACTTTACTGAATGTAGAATTTACGAGAGCATTTGCCGTTGCTTCATCTAATTGTCTTACATTGTCCAGGTATAGTTCTCCTTGGAATCCGTTAAGGCTTTTGATTGTTTCTTCACCCACACTTCTTAACGCAAAGCGCAGGTCTCCTTCATGCTTTTTTAATTCGTCCGCAATATCTCTTATGTTGTCCTCGTTCAAAAATACCAAAGAAAGGCTTTCTCCTCTGAAGTCTTCCAATAGATGACGCGCCTGTTCTTTCGATATTGTTCCTCTCATTCTTGCCAAAGACGCTGCCGTATATCTTTCTCTTGTGGGCTCTGTTTGTTCCGAAGCTATACGGATTTCGTCGTTTATTCTACTGGATGCCAATATTCTTTCTCCGATTTCCATTAGTGTTCTTGCTGCTTCAGGCGTTATTTCTCCTAGGTTGTCGTTAAAAATAATTTTACTACATTGACTTTCTTTCAGAGAGTTTGCCAGATCGGCATCGATTTTCCTTATTCCCAAGTGGAGCTCCCCTTGAAAATCCTTTAATATCGGCATTACTTCTTTAAGGCTATTTTCTGTTGTTTCAGTTAGAAGCATTCTTGCGTTTGGTCCTCTATTCTTAAAATATTCAACAAGTCCTTGTGCCTGTTCTTGGGTTATGTTTCTTAAATTTCTAGGGTGAGGAGGAGATTCATATCTGATTCCCTCCGGCTCACCTCCCACTCTTTCATTTAAGCTTCCTTCAAAAGCTGAAACTTCTTCTCTTGAAGGTTCGTTCGGATCCGTCTCCACCAAGGCTTCCGCCTCTCTGGCAGTCGCTTCCAGTGTCTTTTCCGCTTCTTCCACTTCCGGGCTTTGTGCCTCTTGACCTTCGGAGGCTTGATTTCTCAAGAAAGCCCAAGTTTTCCCTAACAGCGATGCGGTTCCGTCTTGTTCTTGTTTGAGAGCATCGTCCGCATTTTCCATCGGAACGTCTTGTTGTGACTCTAGGCCTCCTGGAGCTTCGGGGCCTCCCTGTTGATAAATTATTCTTTTTTCGGTGAATGAATTTTTTGGACTTTTCATTGTTTTTTTTATTAATTTTTATTTTTACAGTTTGTCTAATTCTTCAAGTAATCTGCTTGCTTCTTCTTCATCTTGAAAGACGCTCTTTCCCTCTTCTTCCTCTAAAACTTTTCTCTTGAGGGATGTTAGCGCTATTTTGATTTTTTCGTTTGCCTCTTTGAGTTCCTTAATTTGTTTGAGCACCTTCTCCTTTCTTCTCTCCTCCTCTTTTCTGTTTTCCTCGTCAAAAAATTGGCTTATTTTATCGATATCTTCTTGTTCGGAAAGATTGCTGAGTTTTTCTATATATCCTTTTTGTTTTTCCTCTGGAAGTGCTCTGAATAATCTTGACTTCGAAACCAACTCTCTTAGTTTTTCTTCTTTTATTGTTGATAGATTCACGTTTTTTTGTTTATATTTTTATTTTTGACAATTGTATTGTATCATTTTGTGCTCATAATTTCAATCACTTCCTCGTCTTCGGTTTGTTCGAATATTTTGTAAAATCGGGCGACCGCGCCGAAAAAGAGAGGGGCGTCTACGTATACGAGTTCGTCCGCCTCGTCGGAGATTGTTTTTGCGGAATCTCGGGCGGTGACCGGAACGGCCACAACCACCTTGGCCGCGCCTTTTCGTCTTGCTGAAGCGATTGCCGCCCTCATTGTGGATCCCGTTGCTATCCCATCATCTACCAGAATGGCCGTCTTTCCTTTCAAATCCAGAGGCGGCCTGTCCCCGCGATATAATTTCAATCTTCTTTGAGCTTCTTTTTTTTCTTCCGCGATCTTCGCGTCCAAATATGCTTCAGGGACATCCAGATAATCAATCGTGTCTTGATCCAAAATCGCGTCGCCCTCCTCACACAAGGCCCCCATCGCGAATTCTTCATGTCCGGGAGCGCCGATTTTTCTGGGAACAACTATGTCCAAAGGCAAGCCAAGCTCCTTTGTCACCTCTGATGCCGTAACCACTCCTCCTCTGGGGAGCCCTATTACCGTCACGTCTTTTTTCCCTTTATATTCTTGTAAAAGTGCTGCCAGTTGTTTGCCCGCGTCGTGACGATCTTTGAATGTCATTTTGCGTCGTTTAGCATTTAGTATTTTTTTGTTTGTTTGATCACTTCTTTTACGTCAGCTACGGCCGCTCCCACCACGGAGTCTCCGCCCCCGTAATAAATTATCAAATCATCCCCTTGCATTACCGCGCCGCACGGGAAAACAACGTTTCCCACCTGCCCGTGTTTTTCATATTTTTCTCTGGGCTCAAAAAGCGGTTCATATGTGCGTCCA
>PXEC01000124.1 GCA_003566255.1 Candidatus Peregrinibacteria bacterium
ATATCTCCACAAGATGAAAACGGTATATCAAGCTCAAAATTTGCCGTAACATTAATATCTTCTGTTACACTTAGGTCTGTACGCGGATTATCTGTGACCCCATCCGACCAATTTGAAAAATGATAGCCTGAATCCGCCACGGCTAGAACAGGCCTTCCATCATCCAAAAAATATACATTTTGATTTAAATTACCACTCACCGAACCGTTGTCTCCTGCTGAATAGATTAAGTTGTAAATCTCTTTTTTTCCACCCACAAAGATATCGTCAATTCGATTTGTTCCCGTGCTCCCAACAATTCCCCCGTCTATGCTTGTATTTGAAGTCATTATCCAACGAAGATGAACCTCAGGTTGATCTTCAGTTGCAGCAGGCAAAGATACGTTATCTAAAACTCCTGAAGTCCAATTGGTAGCTACCGTAATTTCAGAGCCAGCTACATCGGTCCACGCTGAACCATCAAGACTCCATTGCACTTTAAAATCCCTTGGTCCAGTGGCTGATCCATACTGCCTTGAAGATATGGTTAAATCTCTGTAGCCACTAGTAGAAATACCGATTTCCCAATACTTTAGGCCCTCCCCTCCATGCCAGTTATTCGCATTCGGGGCGTGGGTCCCCGCACCTCCAGAGCCATGCACAAAAGCGGTAAAAGAGGCTCCATTTAATTTTATCTCAGCCACATCTTTATTGCCATCAATACCTTCATCTGCAGAATAAAAAGCGTTTACAAAATTAGTACCCCCTCTTTTGTCAGAATCCTCAAAATCCCACGATGATATATTAACCAACTTGCCGACCACAAAAATGTTATCAATTCGATTTGTTCCCGTGCCTGCAACAGTTTCCCCGCCTACGCTTGTATTTGAAGTCATTATCCAACGAAGATGAACCTCAGGTTGATCTTCAATTGCAGAAGGCAGAGACACATTATCTAAAACTCCTGAAGTCCAATTGGTAGCTACCGTAATCGCAGAACCAGCTACATCGGTCCACGCTGAACCGTCAAGACTCCACTGCACCTTAAAATCCCTTGGTCCAGTGGCTGATCCATACTGTTTTGAAGATACGGTTAAATCTTCATATCCCTCTGTAGAAAAAGTTGTTGTCCAATAGTTAGTGGCCCCCCCATCATGCCAGTTATTCGCGTTCGAGGCATGGGTTCCTGCACCTCCCGAACCTTGCACGAAGCCCGTAAAATTTGCTCCCCCGTTCAGTTTTAATTCAGAAACATCTTTGTTGCCATCAATCCCATAATCTGCGGAATAAAATGTATTTTCAAAATCTGTACTATCTCTTTTGTCTTCATCTTCAAAATCAAATCCTACTAAATCTATAGCTTGAAAATCTTCCCATGTAGAAATCTCTATCAATCCCTCCTGACCTAGAACATCAGCAAACAAATATTCTGATACCCCTTCCGAGGAAATTTTCCCAACCGCAAACACTGACAATAAAAAAACCACGGCCAGTAAAACCCGTCTCATTACTTTTTGTTTAAGTTTTTTTGTTTTTTTTGTTTTTTCTTTCATGATTTTTGTTTTTTAGAAATTTTTATTTTATTTTGGAACATATCCATGCTCCACCCCATATACTACCACGAAGCTTCAAAAGCGTCAAGCGCTATGTGCGATTTCGCCTCCCTCAACCTTAATCTTTTTAAAACTTCAAAAATCCCTTCAATTTTTCCTCATCCTTATACGGACCGATCACAGCCAATTTCATCTTTTCCTCAACAAACAAATCCTCCGCAATACGATGAACATCGGAACCCTTCACGCAATCCACCAATTTCATTATTTCATCAGGATTTTTGCTTCCTCCCCTCAACAACTCATACTTGGCAAGAAGATGAGCATATTCCTCCGAATCTTCCAGCCTCAAAGTCATTTTCCCCTTCAAAAACTCCTTCGCCTTCTTCAATTCAACAGAAGAAACTTTTTCACTGAAAATGCCTTTATATTCTTTTATGATCGCCTCAATGGCAATCTCAACTCTTTTCAAATCAACTCCCGCGTTTGTGACCATCGCGCCGCCGTCGGTATAATTGTCCGTTGAAGTATGGATGTAATATGTCAATCCCTTCGCCTCGCGCACCCCAAGAAACATCCTTGAACTCATATTCCCACCCAAAATGGCTGACAAAATTTTAACTGCCCAATGATCCTCATGCCCCTCCGGATAAGAAGGAAATCCCAGAGCAATATGCGCCTGCTCCGTTTTCTTTTCCTTCAATGAAACCTTGCCCCCGTTAACATCCTTCAAAGGTTCGAAATCAAAAGCCTTCTTTCCTTCCAGGTCCCCAAAATACTTTGAAACAAGGTCAACCGCGTCATCATGCTCTATATTCCCAACAACCGCGATGACGGTATTATCCGGAGTGTAAAGCTTTTTCTTATAGTCCACAAAATCATTCTGCGTCACAGTCTTTATCAATTCTTTTGTTCCGATTTGATCCCATCCCAAAGGCTGATCTCCAAACACAAGATTCTCAAAATTCCACCCGATCTGATACATCGGCGTATCCTGATACATATTGTACTCCTCCAAAATGACACCTCTTTCTTTTTCAATTTCCTGCTCCTCAAAACGCGCGTTCAGCAACATGTCCCCCAAAACATCACACGCTACCTCCGCGTTCGCGCAAGCCACCTTCACATAATAGCCGGCATACTCCTTCCCCGTAAAAGCGTTGAATTCACCCCCGATACTGTCTATCGCTTCAGAAACTTCCTTTGTATTTTTATACCGATCTCCGCCCTTAAAAAACATATGCTCCAAAAAATGTGAGATCCCACGCAACTTCCTGTTCTCATACCTGCTCCCCGCGCCAACAAGAACAAGAACGGTAACAGCCTTTGTCCCTTGCAGTTTCTCCGTAACAACTCGTAAACCGTTTTGTAAAGTGGTCTTTCTAAACATGCGGAGATAAGTCTACCACAATATGGGTAAAAAGCCTTCATTTTTTACGATTATCACCTAAGCGTCTGCGCTACACGGCTTCCCACGGGGCACCGGCGGACGGCTTTCTCCAGCG
>PXEC01000152.1 GCA_003566255.1 Candidatus Peregrinibacteria bacterium
CGCAAAGCGACAAGCCGGCGTTTTAGGAATGCTATCAACAAACCTGGATCATTTATCAATGCACTCCGATAACAAAACAACAATAAGAGATATTGTGTCCTTGTCCAAATACCTGTACTTCAACAGGCGTTCTCTGCTGGATATTACCAGTGGTGATTTCTTGTCTGTTTATATGGATCCAAAACATCACGACATCTCTCTTCTCCACAGCCTCAATGATAGTCCGGGTTTTGTCGGAGGTTTTATTCCCTATGATGAACAAGGAAAGATTGGAAATATGGGCTTTGCGATCTTTGAGATTAAAATTCGCGACAAAACAAGACCGGTTGCGATCGCGGTTGCGGATTCGGAAAATCCCGAAAAAGATATCTTGAATCTTTTTAACTCTATTAACCTCTGGCCTAAATAATAATTGATAAATGGAGGTGCTTATAAAAAATGATACTTTGTTTAAAATTCCAATCCAAATTAATTTGACTTGCCTTGAGCTTGTTTGAACAATTTTGCCAAATGCTGACGGCCGTCAGCATTTGGCAAAATTAACCAAAACAAGCGTTAAGCAAAGTGAAACACTTATCCGGTAAAAAATTGAAATGCCGATACTAAAATTTTGAAAGTAAAAAATTTTCCGAAACACCTCCCCTTACCGGGGAGATGCAAAATTTTCTAACCCCTCCCTTAATTGCGAAGAAGAAAAATTAAAGAAGTCTCCGATCTGACTATTAAAGACCACAACAAAACGGAGTAAGTGCAGTGGATATAAACATCCAAAACATAAACGAATAGATAATCAAAATAATGATACTCGCATATAAATTTGTTCTCTTTTTGACCTTGAAATATGATTGAAAGCTAAAAAAAGGAAGCAACAGAAAAATCCAGGCAACGAAAAGCAAGATTACTCCATTCAAAAGAAACTGGCTCAATATAACGCCGTCCAGACCCAAAACAACGAAAACAATCAATATAAGCAAAAAAACTTTAGCCAAATATTCGTACTCGGGTTTAATGATAATATCTTTTATCGCAATTCCGACCAACAGCAAATTGACCAAAAAGAGATACAAGATCACCATCAAAAAGACTAGAGAATGAGATACGAAAAAGAACGCACAGATAACCAACAGGGTAAAAAATGCAACTGTAGTGTATAATGATTTTTGAAGATTACTGAACCTAAAATTATTTCTAAAATAGATCAAAACCGCCGTTAAATAAGAGATTAAAAAAACCAAAGTAAGAAAGCCAAGAACAAACAAAGAGCCCCCGGTCAGATAAATCTCACCGACATCTCCCAACATTGTATCTAGAAAGCTCTGTTCAAAATGCATTTGGTAAATTTTATCATAGTAATTCTATTTGTTACAATTAATACGCTATAGATAATAAAAAAGGTTACTGAGAAATACTTGTATAGATAATAATTCCGGTTACTGTATTCGGTATTATGAATATGGTAATAAAACATAAGGTTTTGCGAGCCCACCTCAAAGATTGGCTCGCTTGTAAAGGTGATAAAGAGAAGAGAGGAGCGTTGAGTAAACAGTTAGCCAGTACTGTTAAGTTACATCCAAAGTCGATCTGGCGAAGCATGAAACGACTACAGTTAAAGAGAAAAGATGATAAAGGTAAAAAAAGAGGTCGTCGCCTTTATTACGACAAAGCAGTTGATGCCGCTATCTATGAAATCTGGGTCGCAATGGGAAAACCATGTGCAGAGATAATGCTTCCGGCAATACCTGAATTCATTAAAGCTTTTGTTAAAGAAGGTTGTTGGAAGCACAGTGACATAACTACCGAAAAACTCAAAGCTATAAGTATGGGAACACTTAAAAACAGAGTCGCTTCAATGAGAGAAAAGTATGATCGTGTGCGTGGTAAAAGCTCAACAGCATCATCTCCGCTTAAGAGCATAATACCTATTCGCAAGAGCCACACATGGCACTGTTTACCACCAGGCTATCTTCAGCTAGATACCGTGGTGCATTGTGGAGATATACTTACCGATAATGTTGTTTATAGCCTTGGTTCAGTTGATTTTAGGACATATTGGATAGAATATACAGCTCAATGGAACAAAGGAAAAGAAGCAACATGGGAGTCATTTGAAGTGATAGAAGAAAGATCGCCGATACGAACAATAGAAGCACATCCTGATACAGGTAATGAATTCATAAACTATCATTTCCATGAACTTATCAAAGAGAGAGGGATTGATCTATCTCGTTCGGAACCAAACAAGAAAAATGACAATATGTGCATTGAAGAAAGAAACGGTAATATAGCGAGAAGATATCTTGGCTATGACAGAATGGACAATCCGGATATGGTTTCTGTTGCTGGAGAGGTACTTCGTTTGGCTTGTCTTTTTCACAATCACTTCATTCCAGTTAGAAGAATGGTAGATAAGGTTAGAATAAACGGAAAATGGAAACGAACCTATGAAGACAAAGCTAAAACCGCGTACACTCGTTTTATGGAACATCCTGATATACCGAGTAAAGACAAAGCTAAGCTTCAAAACATGCATAACTCTTTGAACCCTCTAGCTATCAAACGAGAGCTTGATGCAATTAGAAAAAAGTTATCAAAGATGATACGGAGAAGTAATTATCGTGTATAATGTTATTAGAATTATTAGTTAATAATTAGCAAGAATTCGGTAGCTAAATTTTTGTCCAAACATGATTATCACAGTAACCGTTAATTATTATCTATAACGTAAATCCCTCAAATCGATTTCCCGATAATTACAACTTAGAAACAATCACATCCTTCAAATATTTATTATCATAGTTTGTCCTTTCTTCAATCCTTGCCTTACCGTCCGATACAAACCTTACCGAAAGTGGCTTGTTGTATTTATTGCTTAGATTTTGCATTAACTTTAATATTTGAGTAACTTTTTCTTTGTTTTGATCTATTGCAATTGGATAAGTGTCAATTCCCAGACCGGAATGTAGACTTAAAAAGATGTTTCGCTCAATATTGAAATTGCCTATTTCGTATTCATCCGCTAACTCAAAATCTTCCAA
>PXEC01000170.1 GCA_003566255.1 Candidatus Peregrinibacteria bacterium
CAAGCCAGTGAATCAACGAGGGTTTCGCCTCGTCCACGTCATCAACGGTCATTTCAGGCTCAGTCAGGATGCCCAGCTTAATAGCAATGCGGACACTGTCCCCGCGAAACACGGTCAGGGTTTCTTTTTCTTTACCCTGCATCTCGCGGGTCAGGTCCTCAAGCCGCTTTTGGGTTAGGTCGGTCAGTACGCACTTACCAAGCTTCTCATGTTCGAATTTCATTTCAAGCCTTTCTACACTAATGTGGCAGCACCGCTTTTTGTTTCAACTTTCAGCCAGTTAGCCATCGCAGGGTTATACACGCCCTCGAATACCAGATCGTAGGTTGTCACGCCGTTTCGATCTTGGAATAACTGTGGTGCTTCCATAGCATGCCCAGCAAATTGGATTGTCAGTTCCCGGCGTGCGGCTGCGGCGGCATCGTTGCTGTATTTGATCTGTATTTGCCGTTCCAAGATCGTGCTGGCAGCGGCTAAAATTGCTTTAATGTAATCATCGGTTGTGTTATTGAGTTCAAGCGATAGCCGAAGTTGTCCTGCCCAGTTCTGGTCATTCCATGCTGTAGGCGTACAACTGCCTAAATAAGCGCGGTATTGCCGGTTAGGATTGATGGTCAGTTCCCATGAGAATGCGCTACTGGCAACCGCTGTGGCACCTACTGTCCCATCCCAAGCATCAATCGCCAACGATGCCTGGCATCCAGTCACCCTTGTCAGCCCGGTTCGATCCGCAAGTGACTGTAAAGCACCAGTAATGGCCTTGCCGCCGATCAGCGAACCACCCACCTGAATACCCGTGTTATTGGCGCCGGATAAGGTCAGGGTAGCAATACTGGCATCATTCATCTGCCATACTTTACCGGTCTGTCCCCATTGAAGGGTCATAAACTTAGGTGTAGCTTCTGCTGTGGTTGGTGCGGCATAAGCCCGTGTATGTGGTAGGTTTTCGCCTGTGGTTGGTGTTGCCGCTGAGAACAGGCTCTCGAACCAGTAGTTAATATCTTCAAACGTTTCATCCGGGACTTCAAACGTGGCATTTGACATATACATATCAAGTGCGGTCTGATGTGCTGGGGCAAGCGTCCCTCGCAGTTGGCTCAGTGATCGTGTCTGCAATTCAGGCGTAAGTGCGAATGATCCCACGCTCTGAAGTTTTGCTGTTGCGACCGCATTAGCTGTACCAAATGCAGATTGTTGCCCCCTCTCTAGTAAATTATGAGCATTAAGCATCTTTCACCTCTTTTTTGGGTTTTGGTTTGTCAATTTCGTACAGGCCCAATTTCAGGGCCGCCTTCGTTAGTTCTTCAGGATAAGACTTCCATTCTTCGTCTGTCATATCCTTTGTTGGTAAGCCAATCAGATGATCGCCGTTACCAAGGTAGATATATTTATCCACTTGCCACCTCCTTGATTTCAAGTTGACATAATACGCCGGAATAGTATGTACCGCTGGCTGTCGGCCATTCATAGATGCCAGGGGTCATGTTGACACGCTCTAATGCGCTGTTGGTGGTTGGGCATCTGAAGGTTCGCATCTTGTCAAGATACTTGCCGCAATAATCCACCAGCTCTACCGAAAACTCCGGTAAGCCGATGCCCTGCCCGCTTGCCTGCCATAACATCAAATCGCTTATTTGCCATGTGATTGTCATGTGCGTTCCAATAGCGATGAAGCTGGCATCCCTGCCTTCACCCGGATTATTACCAACGGGTAATAACAGCCTGCATGGTAGTTTGGCGGTTGACATTGACGTGGGCAGTGTGTCAAGGTTGTATACCGTTGGTGTAATGTTCTTCGTTGTGGTAACGGTCAATGCCTCAAGCGCATCATAAATCGCAGTAATCTCGCTCATGCCAGCCGCCTTCGGTATTTCTCAAGGATGCTCATAACGTCTTTCGGCAGTGCTGAAGGCATGATGGTCACGCCATCACCTGTCACCATCGGACGGTCAATATCCCCGCTGGTGTCCTTTTGCCTGTAAAGGAATGAGACTAACCGAATGCAGGCATGAACAACGTCCGATGGTGCGGTTGTTGAATATCCCCACGTTCCAGCGATGCTGATTTCTGAGTCACTGTCGTCAAAATCCCATATAGTGTCTTCGTCTAACCTTATCGCCCATTTAGGCGTTTCGTTACGAGGTTCAAGGCGATAGTTGGCGCTTGAAATTACTGTGTTGTCACCGTTTGTAAGTGCAGTGATTGTCAGCAAGTCGTAACCCCAGAGATACAACCACCTCCCTTCCACATTGTCTATGGTGAAGTATTTAGTTGCCGTTACTGCCTCAAAATCCCTGCCTGTGTAGGCGTCAATGATTTCTTGCGCTCTATCAATCAGGCTTGTTAGCAAAGGATCATCGCTTGTCGTGGCAGTAGGTATATCGAGATACGCCTTTACGTTTGCTAAGGTTGCATAGGCCATTATTCAGCCTCCTTCTTACTTTTCACAGTCTTGGTTGCCTTGGGTTTGGGTTTAGCTACCACCTTCACCGCCGGTTTATCTTTCATAATGCCAATAAACCCAGCACGAACAAAGTCATTCGTGTAATTTTCTGGCATTTCGGTTTCCTGCCCTTCTTCAAAGCTCATGGTAGTGCCGTTGATGTTGGCATTGAAAGACCTGTATACATAAATTTTTACGTTGCCCATTGTGTCACCTCCTTCCTTTGCCGGCCATAATACTTCGCCGTTTGGTTTGATATGCCCACATTGAACATCAAATCGGCATATCTGTTTCAATCCGTTTTTCAAGCATCCATTTGCAAAAGGAATATCAGGGACAGGATGCCCGCCCTCTGATCTTGTCATGTCTACCAACTCAAGTGCCTTTCGATGGATCAGCGTACAGCCAAACCCGGCCCCAGAACACTCTAACCACCCTTGCCGGAATCCTTTGTCACGCTCTTCCGGGAATAATGAGACGGTCATGTCGATATAAGGCGCATTGACGCCCCTCAAACAATTTAGTACCGGCGTGTTATGCCTGAACATATACAAACCATATACGACATCAGCATCCG
>PXEC01000181.1 GCA_003566255.1 Candidatus Peregrinibacteria bacterium
CGCGCACTTCCGCGGGTCCCATTATGAAAGGGGCAAGAAATTGGTACGGGTTATTCAGACCCCGGCTCTCCAGATCCTCGCGTATTGAAGCCGATCCGAGTGCGGCATGCAGCCTCCGCATATCCAGTTGCAACTCCTGTTCCAACCCCACAAAAGCAATGTAGTACCCCCTGTCCCATACATACACATACGGGAATACGCTTTGGAAAGTATTGGCGATAATCCGCAGGTTGTCCGTAGTGAGCTGGCTCAACGCCAGCCACTGCACGACCAACCCGTTTTCCCTGAGCTTTTCCCGGCATTGCAGGTAGAACTCTCTGGTATACAGGTATCCCACCCCTGCCCTATAGGGCGTTAAAAGGCCCAGAATAATAAGGTCATATGTATTGGATGTCAGGAAAAGATGGTTTCTCCCGTCGCCCAATTTGAGGTTCATTTTGGGGTTTTCCAGCACGTGCCGGTTTTCCTCGGCAAAGAAGGCCGCGGCTTTCACCACGCCCGGGGAGATTTCCACCATCTCCGCATTTTTGACCTTGTCGTACAAGACCACGGGCGCGAAGCCGATCCCGGCGCCCAGGCCGATCTCGATCACCGATTCCGGATTTGGATGGAGCAGCAGCGGCAGATAACCCTGTTTTGTTTGCCAATAAATGGCGTCGGGGCTATTCGAGCCCTCGTTGTGGAGCCGGTTGGTTATCAAAAAAAGATGGTCTCGTTCACGGAAGACTTCCACGACTCCCGCGGCATCTTCGTGGTGGAATATTATCTCACTGCCTTCACGGGTCAGATGCGTAAAGGTCACATCAACGTTCGCGGCGAACAGATAGAAGCCCATGAGGATCGGCGCCAACACCGCGACACGATACAACCTTCTTTTGGCGCCGCCCGGGGAACCGACGCACAGCGCCACGGCCGCCGCCAGGAAATTCATGGCGGCCGCGATCATAAGCCCGCCCTTCAGGCCCAAAACAGGGATGAGGACAAGGCCGGTGACCGCCGAGCCTCCGATTGCCCCCAGGGTGTCGCTCCCGAAAACATCTCCCACCACCGCGGCCGTCTTGCCGGTTGCACTCGCATAAATCTTACAAGCCAGCGGGAAAGAGGCCCCCATCAGCAGGGTCGGCAAAAGCATGATCAGACCGGCAAGCAGAAATTGTTTGAGCACGAAAGACCCCCAGGAGGGATCCGCAATGCTGGCGGCTATCTGAACGCGGTAAAAATACGCCGCCAGATCCGCAAACAACAGGGGGCTGAGAAGAGCATAAGCGCCGATAATAAATTGAAGGACCGCAAACCAAATCCAGGGATTTTTCATTCTGTCAACGGTCTTCGTGCAGACATAACTCCCCAAAGCTATGCCGGCCAGGAAAGTCGCCAGCATCGAGGTGAAAGCAAAGACGGTGTTGAAGGTTATTATCGAGAGAATCCTGGTCCAAATGACCTCGTAGCTGAGGGCCGCGTACCCCGAACAGGCAATCAGCGGAAGGATCCAGC
The DNA here is from genome assembly GCA_003566255.1 of Candidatus Peregrinibacteria bacterium. Classification (GTDB taxonomy): domain Bacteria; phylum Patescibacteriota; class Gracilibacteria; order UBA1369; family LOWO2-01-FULL-3; genus SLNK01. Next base: position 1,495 of record PXEC01000181.1, read on the forward strand.
GCGAGATTCCGCCGGCGCCCGGCGCGCGTTTTTCGGTTCTCCCGCCAGCTCTTGATTTAAGCCTGGGGTTGCCCCCGGCGGTGGTTTGCACCGGGCTCCGGAACCTGCCGCCGAATGCAAGCACGAGGAATCCGATCAGGAGATTCAAGGATGCCGCGAGAAAATTGGTCCGGGAAATCCCGAGTCGGGGGATAAGAATAAAACCCGCCGCCAAAGTTCCCGTCACGGCGCCGAAGGTGTCCAGCGCATAAAGCCGGCCGCTTTCCCGGCCTATCCTGCTGTGACTGGAGGCAAAAAACTTGCACATGACGGGCAGAGTGGCGCCCATCATGGTGGTAGGCAACAGCAACAAAACAAAGGCGGCCGCAAACCGGATCAAGAGCGTGACGTTGGTATTTTCGGACCAGTGAACATGGATCAGCCTGTAGAGATAAGGGAGTCGAACCATGGCAAAGGGCATCAGGAGAGCATAAGCGCCGATCCCGATCTGCAGACGGGCGTAGATTTTCAGCGGGGAACCCCTGCTTTCCACCAATCTGCCGAACGAAAAGCTGCCGAGCGCCAGTCCTGTCATGAAGGCTGCCAGTATGACGCTGGTGGCATAAACGCCGACACCGAAGGCCGGGATAAAGCTCCGCATCCACAGCACCTGGTAGACAAGGGCGCATGCTCCCGAGACGGAAAAAAGGAACAGCAGCACGGCGGAACTTGTAGGCAATCGTTTTTTCTGCGGCACCGGCACCAGCCCTTTCAACCCGCCCTGAAAAGGAGCGTTCACGTCGGGAAGGTTACAACAAACCCGCAACCCGCCCTTTTTTCAAAACTTCCGATAAAATCAAGCCACACACACGATCCGACCGCCGTTCCGCCCCTTTGCAGGAAACAACGTTCCGGCGGCCTGATGCCAACTGCGCCCCCGAGGGCATCTACTCTCCCAGCTTGTCGATTAATTCCCGCGCAATCGGCAGGGCTCCCCGGGTGTAACTGTAGGCCCCGAGCAGATCGCCGGCTTCCCGGCGCTCATGCAGGCGGGCCACCCGGCCCTCGAGATCGGCAAGCGCATGCCAGCCGTCAAGCCCGGACAGCTCATCAGCGCGGCGGCGCGCAACGGCCAAAGTTTCTGCGGCCCGCTGCAGTGCATCCTCGACTTTTTCGGTCACGTACTCCAGGTCCCCGGCAGGAACGGCCGCACGGGCCGCTTGAAGCGCACCGCCAGTCAGCCTGAAAGTCCGGATTTGATACGGGGGCAGCGTGAACGTCCAGTCCCCGGCGCGCAGTTCCACCGGGCGGTCGGCGATCAGATCATGCACGCGCGCGCCGGGCGCAAAATTCAACGTCGTCTCGACCGCACACCAATACAGGTTGGCGGCGTAGACGTATTCCACGCCGTCCCTGACCGCGCGCGACACCCACAGGTTCCTGTCGAGCCCATTGCCGGTCAGGCGCTCGTATTGGCCGTTCGGCAGGCTGCGATAGGCGCGCGCGAAGAGGCGCTTCTCGTGGATGCGACCCATGGAC
>PXEC01000149.1 GCA_003566255.1 Candidatus Peregrinibacteria bacterium
GATAGTCCCCTCCCTCAATGGTTAGAATCTTTAGTATTTGAATACACTAAACTACATGGAGGTTCTGCCTCGAAAAGCTTGCTCGGTTTTCATAACATTACTATTGGTGAAGAAAAAAGGAAAATCACTTTTGATTCAGAGGTTTCAATGAACAACCCGGATGTTGAACATATAACCCTGCAACATGACTGGATTAAGAAAATACTCAGTGATATAGGTGAATTCAATGGAGAATCAAACATACCTGTTATCAAGTTCAAATCTGAAAATGAAACAGCAGGTTATTGGTCATTATGGCAAATTTCAGCTCAAAACAGATTCGAGACAAAGATTCATTATCAGTCTTTTTTTATATCGGATAAAGGGAAATTGTTTTCTGCTTATGCTAATGATATATGGAATAGATTGAATTCCGAAGACAATTCCGATCAAATTGAATTTAAAGGATTAACTGAATCAAAGGACTTTTCAAGCATTATAAATGATGCTCTTTATATGGCATTTCAAAACATGGAAGCTGACTTAAAGGAATCTTTGAAAGTGAAGCAAGACAATAAATTGAATTCTTATGAATTTCAAAAGTCACGAATTAATAAAATTGGTATTGAGAACATACGCAAGTCAAAGTTAAAACGACTTGAAAGTGAGCATAAAAAATGGTTGTCTGACTTTGAAGAGAATCAAAGGCTTATTCCGGGAACTAAACAACTTTTAACATTTAGATTAGATGGAGAATAGCCTAATAAAACATATAATCAAAGTCCTTTCAGGTTATGAAGCTCCTGTTCTCATTATCGAAAATAATGATGGGTTTTTATTTCGTGCCGATGTAATAGAGGAATTTGAACGAAATAATATCAATGTTTCAATAGGGAACAATCTTTCTCAAAGAGTTGCTTTTGAGTTAAAAAATAGTAGGAAAACCTTATTTCTAATAAATAAAGAAAGCAGACAGTATTTAGAAGATTTAGAGACTATTGCAATTCATTCAGAGTTCTTTTTAAGCCAATACCTTTCTGAATATCATATACCATCAGTCAAGGATTTACCATTATCAATACTAAATAAGTTATTCATTAAGAAACAGTTGTTTTCTCTTTCGAAAGGTGAAACGCTCAAAGAAATCGAAAAGGTATCTTCTGTTTCAAAATCCAAGAATCCAAAATTTGATATTGACGGATTTACAAGTAGAATTACCGAAGGTTTAGCAACGGAAAATATCGACTGGCATGAAATAGCCAATCTTTTTGGTGAGGCAATTTCACAATGCATCGGTTCTGATCAGTTTGCCTTAATTCTAGCTTTTATCAAAGCAGCAAATGAAAAATTCCAAGAGCATATTCAAGCTAAATATGCTCAAATGAAAAATTCAAATCCGATAAAGAGACCACAGGTTGTTTCAAAGGTCTTGGATTATATTGACTTCAACTATAAACAAGAATCAATCGCACTTATTGTAATTGATGGTTTAAGTTTTTGGCAGTATGCTTTGATTAAAAATAGATTGCCCAGAAACAAAAAAGAAGCAATCATCTTCTCTTGGATTCCTTCAATTACACAACTATCTCGGCAAGCAATTTTCAGAGGCTACAGTCCCTTGGAATCTTACAGGCAAAATCCTACCAATGAATCAAAGCTTTGGAAGGATTACTGGAAGTCTAAAAACTTCAATGATTTTGAAATCCTTTATCAACATGATACAATAAATATATCCAGTACTGATGGCATCAAAAGATTAGGTCTTGTTTACAAAGACTTGGATGACTATATGCACAGTTCTAAGGATTATAATGACCTGCTTAAACTGACTGAAAATTGGTTTGAACGTAGCAAGTTTCAAAAGACTATTCAGGAATTACTAGCACAAGGTTTTAGAGTGATCATTACAAGTGACCATGGAAATATTCAAGCTAAAGGATGGCGTGGGTTAAATGGAAAAGAAAAATTAGGAACCAATAAATCCGGAAGTAGAAGTGAACGACATATTGAATACTCTGAAAAGAGATCGAAAGATGAGTTTTTAGACAATAATCCTGAGTTACTCGATTCAATAGTTCAGGAAGACCAGGCAATATATTTCAAAGATGAATTGAGCTTTTCAAGAAGAGATGATTTGGTAACTCATGGTGGAGCCCACTTTCTGGAAGTGGTAATACCATTTATAGAAATTACAAATGAATAATAAGTCAATAGATATAAATCAGAGAATCCCTTTGGAAACGCTGTATGCTGCATTAGAAGCATACTTGAATGATAATTATTCCAATGAATATATCATGGAACAATTACGGCTTGAATATAGCGGTGAGAACAGGTTAAAGAAAGCTCTTAGGATAGTCAATAGAATTATTCCCAAGAATCCGTTGTTGCCATTAATCAGTGAGGAAAAAGCAGCTTTAAAATTAGCCATCAAGAAAAAACAAGATAGAGATATAATATTAATAGCTCTGTTAAATTCATCGTTTCCTTTCTCTTATGATGTTCTAAAGATATTCGGTAAGTATTTCGCAGTTCAAGAGATTATAAACGCAGACACCGTTAAGAAATCTATTTCTAATATTTATGGCGGTAATCGTGCAACTGAAAACGGTATTTATAGCGTAGTTCCGATGTTTTTGGAAGCTGGATTTTTTAATCGTCCAAAGCAAGGAATTTATCAATGGGATAAAAAACTTATTCCAAACTCTGAGATAACGGAGAAAATTTACTTAGAATCATTCAAGTTGAATAATAGCATTAGTGAAATTAAGGAATACCAATTAATGGATCCTTACTTTCAATTTGTAAAGGTTTAATAAAAATATGAATTCCAAGCTTCAAAGCCACACACATTACCAAGCCGCGCAAGGCAGCCGCACAATCCAAAGCTTGTCAAAGAGTGTGTCTTTCCCAACGCACGGACGAAAAGAAAGCACGGGCATACAATCGAGTAGGCGGCTCCGCCGCTAAATAGCGACGGAGTGCGCCTCTCACAATTTATCACGTCTTCAGCGTGACCACCGTA
>PXEC01000051.1 GCA_003566255.1 Candidatus Peregrinibacteria bacterium
GACGCTCTTCCGATCTAAAATTTCCAAAACTTTATTATACAGAATTAAAGCGTCCTCCAACGAAATAACAGGAATGTCATCAATGAATTCAATCTCCCCGAAACACTCATTCTCTTCTTCCGCTTCACCATTTTCATATTCTTGTAAAAAGCGATCATCACTCATAAAAAAAATTAAATACAGAAAAAGAATTAAGCACTGTTCCCAAGATTTTGCAAGAAAAATTCAAAATTCATCTTCTCACCACAACAGCCGCCAACCAAAACAACCCCATCACCAAAACTATCGTCGCTCCGGTGGGCAGATCAAAAATAACACTCGTCCACAATCCCGCGAAAGTAGCCAAAACCCCCAGACAGGCACTCAAAATAAAACTTCCTCGAATACTTTTCGCCAAAATTTTCGCTGTATTTGAAGGAATGGTAACAAACGCCGCAACAAGCAAAACTCCCACAATCCGGATAGCCAAAGCAATCATCAACGCCAGCAAGATCATCAAAATTCCATTCCAAAGCTTCTTCCGCCTCACCAAAGCGTGGCTCAACAAATCACTCAAAGAAATCCTCAAAAATGTCCTGTGAAAAAGCAAAATCATCACACCCACCACAACCAAAAGAGCCAGACTCACCCACACATCCATCCTGCTGATCCCCAAAATATCCCCGAACAAAAACTGCTCAATATTGATTCTGTATCCGGGGAAAAACGCAATTATCACAATAGCCAAAGCCAAACTCAACTGTGCAAAAATCTCCAGCAAAGAATCGTTATTAAAAAGCTTTCTGCTCTGCAATCGACTTATCAAAAAAGCTCCCGCCAGACATGCCGCAAGCAAAGTCAGCGTCACCGGATAAGACATCAAAATAGCCAAAGCGATACCAAAAAGCCCGATATGTGAAAGAGCATGCGTCAAAACAACCTCTCGCCTCATCACAACATATCCGCTCATCCAGGAAAGAATAAGCCCGATAACTCCTCCAACAATCAAAGCCCTGACAAAAAAGGGATACTGTAAATATTCAATGAACATGGTCATGATGATGTATGTAAGGTTGCAAATGCTCCCCGAAAATTTCCTTAAATTGCTCCGTTTCCTTCACTTCTTTCGGCTCCCCGACACAACACGAATGATCGTGCAGGCAAAGAACCTTATCCGCATTATTTATAACAAGATGAATATTGTGCGAAACAAGAATAATCGCCGGACCATAATCCTTCCCTATTTCCTTAACAAGAGAATAAAAAGATTTTTCCCCCGCCACATCTATGCCGGAAACAGGCTCATCCAAAAGCAGTAAATCCGGCTTACGGGAAAGCGCAATAGCTATAAGAACCCGCTGATATTCTCCTCCGCTCAAATCCGAAACCGTTGCTTTCAAAAATCCATCCATTCCCACTGACTTTAAGTATTTCTCATAATTCCCCTCCGCCCCGAAAAGCTCACACAGCTCCCGTACATTCAAAGGAAAAGAAGTATCCAGATCGATTTTCTGAGGAATATAAAAAATATTGTCCGTATTTTTTATCACCTCCCCTGAAACGGGATTTATCAACCCCACTATCGTCTTCAACAAAACGGTTTTCCCCGCGCCGTTCAGCCCTATCAAACTTATGACTTCTCCTTTTTTGACATCGAAAGAAATGTTTTCCAAAACCTTCTTACCCTTTTCAAACTCCACACTGAGATTTTTTACTTCCAACAACATAAAACGGGGTAAGAAAAAATTTTTAATCGGAACCGAATACTTCAACAAAAGTATCTGCATTTTTTCTCATCATCTCAAAATACGATTCTTTCGATATCTCGCTCCCCAGAGGATCCAATTCCGCAACCTTCAATCCGTAATCTCTAGCAAGAGTTTCAACCAGTTTTGGGGAAAACTGCGGCTAAGTAAAAATAACTTCTACATTCTTCTCCTTAATCATATCGACCAATTCCGCAAGATAACGAGCGGACGGCTCCTTCCCCGGAAATTCCTCTATAAACGCAATAGCTCTGATCCCGAAATCTCTTTCAAAATAAGGATACGCATCGTGAAAAACCATATAATGCCCAACTTCAACTCCGGAAATTTTTGCCTGAATTTCTTCTTTTAACTCGGCCAATTTGCCCATCAGTTTTTCAAAATTCATACGATAAATCTCCGCGTTTTCCGCATCAAACTCACAAAGTGCGTTCAAAATATTTTCAGCCATGACAATCGCGTTTGAAGGAGAAAGCCAAACATGAGGATTGTACTCCCCGTGGTGATGATCATGATGATGGTGTTCGTCGTGATGCTCTTCTTCGTCGTGATGATGTTCTTCGTCGTGATGATGCTCTTCCTCGTGATGATGCTCTTCGCCGTGATGATGTTCATCCTTTATCAACTCCAACCAATCACTCGCAACAACAACACGTCCATCAACATCCTTCAAACTTTTTTCCAAAAAAAGCTCCAATTCAAGGCCGTTCATTACAATAACATCGGCCCCGGACAACGCGCGCGCCGTTTCAAAAGTGAGCTGATAAGTATGAGGACTTGCGTTCGGAGGCAAAATATTCGTCAGTTTTGTGTCCGTACCCTCAACCAGATGTGCAGTCAAAGAATAAAGCGGCGGAATTGTTGTCACAACGCTGAATCTGACTTCTTCGTCCTCTAAAATCTCCGCTCCACAAGCGGTAAAAAACAAAGCGGAAACAAGCGCCAAACTAAAAAACTTTTTCATAAAAAAGAGGTTAATTCTTGAAAAGAAATTATGTTTTTACCCGCTCAAAGTCAAGAAGAACACTTTCAGCTTGCTTATTTTCAAAATCGTGCTATTCTCCCGGCAAGGAACTGTAGTCTTTTATTCTTAAAGTAAATGTGCACAGTTTAGAAGAATAATAAGGCAAAAGTTCCGTTTTTTATTTTTTCACAAAGAAAAACATGTCCAAGAAATTATTTGTCGGTAACATTGACTGGGGAACAACCGACGAGCAACTGCAAGAATTGTTTTCACAATA
>PXEC01000048.1 GCA_003566255.1 Candidatus Peregrinibacteria bacterium
CCGCCCAGGTTCCATAATCAAAGCTTATGCGGACTCCGTCTATTGTTATGCAGTCGTATTTTTTTGTGAAGTGGTCTACCAATTGATTGACTATTTCAAATTTTTTGTCGTCGGGACAGGGAGCTTTGAATTCGGGAGTTGTGTAAACTCTGGGCAATTCGTTGAATCTTTGTGATAAAGGATGGGTGTCCTGACTTAAAATCTCCAGAATCTTTCCGGCCGCGAGGAGCGCGTCGTCAAAGCCGTAATAATTCTCCGCGAAGAACAGATGTCCGGAAACTTCTCCGGCCAAAGGCGCGCCTATTTCTTTCATTTTTCTTTCTATGAAACTGTGCCCGGTCTTGCTCATTACCGGAACTGCTCCGTATTCTTCCATTTTATCTATGATCACCTGCGATACTTTCACATCGAATACAATTTTCGCTCCCGGCATGCGGGTTAAAAGATCTCTGGTCAGAAGAAACAACATGAAATCCGATGAATACATTTTTCCGTTTTCATCAACAACGCCTATTCTATCGCCGTCGCCATCGAAACCGATTCCCATGTGAGCTTGAGTTTCTTTTACTTTTTCAATCAGATCCCGCATGTTCTCAAGTTCTTCCGGATTTGCTTCATGATTGGGGAAGTTGCCATCGGGTTCGCAATAGAGTTCCACAACTTCACAGCCTATTTTTTTGAGAAACTCCGGCGCGAATACGGCTGCCGCTCCGTTCCCCGCGTCAACGACCACTTTGAGATGACGCTTCAGATTCACTCTTTTTACCAGATCTTCCAAATAATCTTCTTTTAAATCTCCCTTGGTAGAGATGCCCGCTCTTGGAGAAGAAATGAAATCGTTATTTTGGATTATTTCCAGGATTTTTTGAAGTTCGTCGCCGCAGATGGAGTGGGAGTTTTTACCCACTATTTTGAAGCCGTTGTACTCTTTGGGATTGTGGCTTGCGGTTATGTTTGTGGCCGAATCAAAAGGAAGGCCTTTTCCGTTCATCGCACAGGTTGTCCAATAGACAAACGGAGAAATGGAAAGCCCGATATCGGTTACATCGATTCCTGTTTCCGTTATGCCTTTGATGTATGCTTCTTTCAATTCTGGGCCGCTTAAGCGCACATCATATCCCACGGCCATGTTTTTGGTCCCGTATCGTTGTCTCATGTATGTTCCGGCTCCTTTTCCTATCAAATAAGCCGTGTCCTGCGTGAGGTCCGTGCCGTCCGGAGCTGCGATCCCTCTTATGTCATAGGCGCGGAAGATGTGTGGATTTATTTGCATGATGAGGTTTCTTTCAGCCTTTCGGATATCTTCCATTTTTTCAGTAAAGTTCCGACGGCTTTTGGCACCATTTTGTCCCAATTTTCGTTTTTCATCAAGCTTTTACGGATTTTTGAGCCACTTATTGGGAGTGGAGCTCTGTCCAGTTTTATTATTTCCGGGCCCGGATTTTTTTCATAGCAGATTTCAACAAGTTTTGAGCCCGTGTAAACTCTGTTGTATGAGGGGACGTGCTTGTTTAGATGATCCACCCATCGCTCTATGTTGTTTATGTCACGGACGGGGATGATTTTGTATGTTTTTTCGGGGATTTTTGCCTCTTTGAGGGCTTCTTTTATCAAAAGTGTTCGTTCCTCTTTCGTCAGGGGATTTCTGTCTGAAAAACTTTCTTCCGTGCTTCCTATCACGATTATTATCTGATCGTTTTCCCGCAGGATTTTTTCTATTGTCCGGAGATGGCCTTTGTGAAACGGCTGGAATCTTCCCACGAACAGAGCGGTTTGCATGGTGCGGAAGTTTAATTTACTTTTATCAAAAAGGGAGGTTCCAGTTTGTGCTTGTTATCTTCACGGAGGCGGAAGACTTTGTGGACGGCATGGGGGCTTAATCCTTTGTTTATCAACTCGTCTTTGTTGAACCCTTCCTCTATTTTTTTCAAAATCGTGTCGGCTTCTTTGTATGTCATTCCCAGATCTTCTTCATCCGTTTGCCCTGAAAAAAGTTCCGCTGAAGGCGTTTTTTCAAGAAATTCATTGGGAAGTCCAACGTGGTCCGCCAGGGAGTAAACATCTTCTTTGTAAAGATCTCCCAAAACTTCTATGTCCGCGGCCAGATCACCATATTTTGTTCCGTATCCCAAGGCCATTTCCGTTTTGTTGGACGCGCCCACCACAAGGGCGTTTTTTGTATTCGCGAAGCTATATAAAATAACCATTCTTACGCGTGCTTTCGTGTTTATTTGTGCCAGATTCGAGGGTTTCCAGGGCAATGCCAGAAAGTCCACCAAGTGTTTATTTATGGGAACCGTGAAGTTTTCCACTTTGAGAAACTGGCAGAGAGCTTTCGCGTGTTGGGAATTCTCTTCCGAAGAAACGCCTTTTTCCGGCATCAAAATTGCCGTTACTTTGTCCGGACCAAGTGCATCTACGGTAAGTTTCAACGCAAGGGCGGAATCCACTCCTCCGCTCACGCCAAGAACGGCTTTTTCTTTTTGAGCGTCTTTGAAATATTTATTTATTGAAGCGAGAATTTTTGTGTAAATGTTGTGCATGGTGCGAATTGTTTAAGGAGACGGATTGTACGGCGTTACTGATATTTTTTCAACTCCCTTTTTATGTCCATTTCCTGGCTTCGTTTTTTGAGGACGTCGCGTTTGTCGTGGAGTTTTTTTCCGCGGCATATTCCTATTTTCACTTTTATCAGTCCTTGTTTCGCGTAAAGTTCCAGCGGCACGGCCGTTACTCCCTCTTGGGTTATCGCTTGTTCTATTTTTTCGATCTGATTTTTGCGCAGAAGCAACTTTCTTTTGCGTGTTGGATCAAGGTGTTTGCGGGATGAATGTCTGTATCTGGAGACGCGTGCTTCATTCATGAAGGCTTCTTCTTTTTCCACATCGACAAATGATCCCTTCAGGTTTGCCTGATTTTCTTTTATCGATTTTACTTCATCTCCGTTCAATACGATTCCCGCTTCAAATGTTTCCAGAATTTCGTA
>PXEC01000095.1 GCA_003566255.1 Candidatus Peregrinibacteria bacterium
TATGGAGAAAAGGTTGTTTTGCGTCTTTTGAGAGAGCAGGTTTCCGGTTTTAGCTTGGAAAGCTTGGGTTTTCATGGTGATGCGTTGGAGAAAATTCATAAAGCCATCCGTTCCACAACCGGAATGATCTTGACAACGGGTCCCACCGGTTCCGGAAAAACAACGACACTCTATACCGTTTTGGATATTTTAAATACTCCCGAGGTAAATATTTCAACCGTTGAAGATCCGGTTGAGTATCAAATGAAAAGAATCAATCAAACTCAGGTAAGACCGGAGATTGGCTTTACTTTTTCAAACGGGTTAAGAACCCTTTTGAGACAAGACCCTGATATTATAATGGTGGGAGAGATACGGGATAATGAAACGGCGTCTTTGGCGGTAAACGCCGCTCTTACCGGACACCTTGTTCTCTCAACCTTGCATACCAATTCCGCCGCGGGAGCTATTCCGCGATTGATAGATATGGAAATAGAGTCGTTTTTGGTAACATCAACTGTTAATGTTGTTATTGCTCAGCGTTTGATAAGAAAATTGACCGATTTTAAAGAGAAGTACAGTTTGGATGACAAGGAACTTGAAGAGTTGGGTAAATCGGTAGATTTAGACAAAGTCCTCGCTTACCTTAAAAAGCAAGGCGTTGTTGAAAAGGATAAAAAATGGAAGGATATATCTTTTTACAGACCAAAACCTTCACAAGAGAGTGAAGATGGTTACAAAGGCAGACTCGGTGTTTATGAAGTTTTTGATATTTCTCCGGCAATCCGTGAACTTATTATTCACGGTGCTTCAACCGACGAACTTGATAAGCAAGCCAGAAAAGAAGGAATGCTTACAATGATTGAAGACGGAATATTTAAGGCGGTACAGGGTTTGACAAGTATAGAAGAAGTGTTGAGAGTAACTTATGAATAGCTACAATGCCGAATTACACCTTTAAAGCTAAGAAAAAAACAGGCGAAGACTACACCGAAACATTACAGGCGGAAGACAAATTGCATCTGTATAAAGAGATTCAACGCAGAGGGGACTCTCTTGTTTCAATCAACGAGTCAAAAGTCAGAAGCGGAAAGGGACTGAGCTCTTTATTGGGTGGTAAAGATATTGTTCTTTTTTCTTCCATAAAAGATGTTGAGAAGATAAATTTCGCCAAGCATCTGAGCGCGATGCTTGAGGCGGGACTACCTATGTCCAGAGCTTTAGGGGTACTGGAAAAACAATCCAAAAAGAAAGAAATGAAAGATATCCTTGTCAGTATTCAGGAAAAGATCAAAGGAGGCGGGACTTTAAGTGCCGGACTGGAGCAGTTTCCAAAGATTTTTTCAAAAATGTTTATCGCTATGGTCAGAGCTGGAGAAGAAAGCGGAAATTTGGAAGAGGGTTTGAGAACCATTGGTCTTCAGTTGGAAAAGAACTATTCATTAAAGAAACGAGTAAAGGGAGCGATGGTTTATCCCGCGGTTATTTTGGTCGCAATGATATTGATAGCCATTTTGATGCTTACTTTTATTGTGCCAACTTTGGCCGGTGTTTTTGAGGATGTTGGAGTGGAATTACCGGTTCAAACGAGAGCCGTTATCTGGATTAGTGATACGCTTTTGAATAATGCACTTTTGGTTTTTTTGGCATCTCTTATCTTAGGAGTTTTAGGTATTGTTTTTTTGAAAACTCCTACCGGCGGTCGTTTTGTTGATTCAGTCATTTTGAAGCTACCGGTTGTAAAAACAATTGTTAAAGAAGTTAACGCCGCTAGAACGGCAAGAACTTTCTCATCCTTGCTTTCTGCGGGAGTGGAAGTTGTGCCGGCGTTAAGCATAACTGAAGAGGTTGTTCAGAATTCTTATTACAAGCCGATTCTTCATGAGGCTCAAGACAGAATTCAAAAAGGCGAAAAACTTTCAAGTGTTTTTGTTGAGAATGATAATCTCTATCCCGTCTTTCTCGGAGAGATGATGAGTGTCGGAGAAGAGACCGGAAAGATTAGTGAAATGTTGGACGGAGTGGCGATATTTTTTGAGGACGAAGTTGATCAGCGAACAAAAAATATCTCTACCATAATAGAGCCGGTTTTGATGATATTTATCGGCGTGGCGGTTGGGTTTTTTGCCGTTTCAATGCTTATGCCGATGTATTCCATAATGAGTCATATTTGATCGTGCTCTAACGGACATAAATAATGAAAAAAACAAAACCAGAAACCAGTTTCCGGGAGAGAGTTTTCCGATCTTCGGAAAAAGGCTTTACTTTGTTGGAGATAGTGTTGGTTTTGAGTATTTTGGGAATAATTTTTTCTATTCTTTTGTTTACTTTTTTTAGTTTGTTGAATTACAGAACTTTGGAGAGGGACACTGCGGAAGTTAAAGCATATCTGGAGGAAGCGAGAATATATACCCTGGGTTCAAAGAAGGATTCTTCTTACGGAGTTTTTCTTGATTTGGAGAGTGTTACTATTTTTAGAGGAAATTCATGGAATGAAAGAGAGGAAGAACTGAGAAGATACAGATTTGAAGGCTTGACAACAGTTTCTTTAACCGGTTTAGGTGGAGAAGACGAGGTTGTTTTTCGGAGAATATTCGGTGAACCGAGTGTCAATGGAGCAATTACTCTGTCCGGGCCCGCCGGAGTAAGAACGGTAACAATACTTTCTAGTGGGGTTATTGATTAGTGGTTTATATGATCAGAAAAATTTTCAATAAAAAAGATAAAGGTATAACCATAATAGAGATACTTATCTCGGTTGCGATAATGGTTTCTTTTATGGGGGCGTTGTATCTGGCCTTGGTCTTATATATGAGGATAGCGACAGCCGGTCCGATGTATACATCGGCGGTATTCCTTGCCGATGAAGGAATGGAAGCGGTTAGGGCAATGAGAAACGAAAATTGGACAAATATCAGAGATCTTGGAACCACTACTCCGTATTGGCTTATATTTGATGATAATGTTTGGAGAGCGACCACCACCGAGCAAACAATTGATGACA
>PXEC01000147.1 GCA_003566255.1 Candidatus Peregrinibacteria bacterium
CATTGACCGACAGCGAATATCATAAGTTAAGAGAACTGGCGATTAAGGTTATTCGTCATTTGGGCGTTGTCGGGGAGTGCAATATCCAGTACGCGCTTGATCCGAAATCTGAAGATTACAGAGTTATAGAAGTTAACGCCCGTTTGAGCAGGTCTTCCGCTCTGGCATCCAAGGCTACCGGATATCCTCTGGCTCATGTCGCCGCGAAATTGGCTCTGGGCTACACTCTCCCGGAACTGAAAAACTCCGTTACAAAAACCACAACCGCCTGTTTTGAGCCGGCTTTGGACTACCTTGCTCTTAAAATCCCCAGATGGGATCTTAATAAATTCAGAAAGGTCTCAAAAGAAATCACTTCGGAAATGAAATCTGTCGGGGAGATCATGGCTCTGGGGCGAAGTTTTGAAGAAGTTGTCCAGAAAGGATTGCGAATGTTGCAAGTAGGGTTGCACGGATTGGTTGCAAATGAAGATGTCCGGTTGGAGCATAAAGAACTTGAAGAAGACATTGTAAAACCCACTCCAAAAAGAATACTTGTCATCGCCGAGGCTTTACGAAAAGGCTGGAGCGTAGACAAAATCGCTAAAATTTCCGGAATTGATTCATGGTTTTTGGAGAAATTGAAGAACATTGTTGATCTGGCATCGGAAGTAAAAAAATCGAAAAAAATGACTGCCGATTTGATGTTGGAATCCAAGAAAAAGGGGTTCTCAGAAAAGCAAATCGGTTTTATTCGCGGGAAAGAGGAGCTGGAAATTCGGGCGGACAGGAAGCGAATGGGGATTTTACCCTCAATCAAGCAAATCGATACGATGGCGGCGGAATATCCTGCAGGAACAAATTACCTTTATGTGACTTATCACGGAGACAAAAATGATGTGTCCGCTTCCGGCGGGAAAAAAATTATAGTTTTGGGCGGGGGAGCTTACTGCATAGGCTCAAGCGTCGAGTTTGACTGGTGTTGCGTCAATGCTGTTCTGACGGCTCAGAAGGAGGGATATGAAACAATAATGATCAATTACAATCCGGAAACTGTTTCAACGGATTATGATATTTGTGACAAGCTGTATTTTGACGAACTTTCTCTTGAGCGAGTTTTGGATATTTATGAATTCGAAAAAAATGTTGCCGGTGTTGTGGTTTCAACAGGTGGACAGGTCCCGAACACATTGGCGATGAAGCTTGATAAGGCAAAGGTCAAAATTTTGGGAACGGATCCGAAAAACATAGACAGGGCAGAGGACAGGCATAAATTTTCCGCGATGTTGGATAAGCTTGATATTGATCAGCCCAGTTGGAAGGAGTTGGCGAAGGTTGAGGATGTCTATAAGTTCACGGAAAAGGAGGGTTATCCGGTTTTGGTAAGGCCTTCTTATGTTCTGTCCGGGGCGGCGATGAGTGTTGCGTATGATCGTGAGGCTCTTGACGATTTTCTTGGCAAAGCCGTTAAAATTTCCAGAGAAGCTCCGGTTGTGGTTTCCAAGTTTGAAACGGGCGCGAAGGAAATCGAAGTGGACGCGGTGGCTCATAAAGGACAGATTGTGATTTACGCGATATCCGAACATATTGAAAACGCGGGTGTCCACAGCGGAGACGCTACCATCGTTTTGCCTCCTCAAAAATTGTATCTGGAGACGATTCGCCGAATAAAAGTCATCACCAGAAAAATCGCGAAAGAGCTTAATATAAGCGGGCCTTTCAATATTCAATTCCTTGCGAAGAGTAACAGGGTCATGGTGATTGAGTGTAATTTGCGTTCCAGCCGCAGTTTTCCGTTTTCTTCAAAAGTTACCGGCTACAATTTTATAGAAATCGCGATGTTCTCCATGCTGGAAAAAAGCACGAATAAGGTAAGTAAAAAAGGCTCCGCCTCTCTTGCTTATAAATATTATAAGACTTTGGATCTGGATCATGTGGCTGTGAAAGCGCCCCAATTCAGCTTCCCTCGCCTGAAAGGTGCGGATCCCGTTTCCGGAGTGGAAATGGCGTCCACGGGAGAGGTCGGGTGCTTTGGAGAGGATCTTTATGAGGCCCTGTTGAAAGCGATGATAAGTGTGGGATTTTCTTTGCCGAAAAGAGGTGTTTTGTTCAGCGTGGGCGGGGTGGGGGATAAGGCGGAAATCCTTTCGGCTGCAAGAAGGTTCCAAAATATGGGGTTCAAAATTTATGCCACCCCCGGGACCGCGGATTTCTTCAAAGAAAACGATATAAAAGTCAGCAAAGTGTTTAAGATTTCGGCCAAAAAATCTCCTTCCGTCCTGGATGTTATGGTCAAAAAAGAAAACGGTCTTTCTGATGTCGATTTAATTGTGAACATCCCCAATAATTTCAGCAGTAAAACAACCACTGACGGCTATTTGATAAGACGCAGATCCGTGGATTTGAATATTCCTCTTATAACGAATGTGCAGATAGCCAAAATTTTGGCGGAGGCGCTGGAGGTTTACGGCGTTGATGATTTGAAGATAAAAGACGTGGCCAGTTATTTTTGATTTTAAGAGACCAGAATCTCCTTTAGTATTTCCTTGGGGGTTTTTATTTTAATGTGTTTTCCATAAAAATCTTTGTCGAAAGTTACTATGTACGTGGCCGCCCGTTGGGCGGCCACGTATTGCATCGCGTCATCAAAATCCAAACCAATGTCTTCTCTTACAGCATTTATCATTAAATCATCTCTTATATCCAATTCGAGAATTTTAATTTTTTCTTGATAAAAAAGTATCAGAAAATCCGCCAGGACTTTTTTGTGCCTTTTTCCACAGGCCGCCTCTATGGCACTGAGTGAAAACCTTGTCATGTACACATCTTCATCTATTAAATTGTTTTTTATGGCTTTTAGCAGGTCTTTACATTCGTCTTGTCTCTTTTGGCCAAAAAAAATTTCAAATATTATGTTCGTATCAATCAACATATTTATGCCAGTTATGTTGCCATTCCAACGCTGTCATTTTTGGATAGTCTTTTTTCATGCACCCCGCGTGGG
>PXEC01000092.1 GCA_003566255.1 Candidatus Peregrinibacteria bacterium
TAATTGGGTAGTAATATTCAACCCACTTTAGAATCAACAACCCCATCGGTAAAATAACACGCTCTTCATCAAACCTTTGATGCGGCGATCGCTCCTGAATCACCTCAATCGTGGCTCTGAGCAGCGCAAACTTGTAGGTCGTATCCTTGCTGTCTCTCTCAATGATTTGGTTGATATTTTTTAGTACTTGATAGTCCATCTATCTGATTTTTGGGAGTTAGGTCATCTAATATAAAATAGTTGATATGAATCCATCAAATAAATTGATCAAACTCTCTTAAGTAATTTTTTCTAACAAATTCCATTAGTTGAAAACATATCCATTGAATATTTTATGGGATAAAATCATTATTCAAAATTTTTGCATTCCGTTATTTATTAATACATGAAGCAGATTGCTTTCATCGATACTGAGGTAAATCCGAAAAGTAACCGTGTAGTGGATATTGGAGGAATTAAAGAAGATGGTTCCTACTATCATAATTCTTCGGTGAGCGGGTTTGCGCGCTTTATAAATGGCACGGAGTTTCTTTGTGGTCATAATATCCTAAGTCATGATATTAAGTACCTGAATAGTGATCTAAGGCATTCTGATGTAAATATTGATTGCATCATTGATACGTTACATCTGTCTCCGTTACTATTCCCAACGGTACCCTATCACAGTTTGGTTAAAGATGATAAGCTGCAAACAGAAGAGCTGAATAACCCCCTTAATGACGCAAAAAAAGCAAGAGATTTATTCTTTGACGAAGTCGATGCATTCAGCAATGCTGATGAAAAGTTGAAACGAATACTCTACGGTCTTTTACATGATAAGAGAGAGTTTGAGGCTTTCTTTAGGTTTTTATCTTATGAGCCTAATATCACAAGTCTGGAAAAGGAAATCCGGCAAAAATTTACGGGCGAAGTTTGTGAAAATGCCAACTTGAATCGGATGATTTCCGATCAACCGATTGAATTAGCCTATTGTTTAGCTCTAATATCCGCGCATTGCTCTGATGGTATTCATCATTCAATAACTCCACCGTGGGTTTTGAAAAACTATCCGGATGTTGAAAAAGTAATGTATCAGATTCGTAACTCACCATGTATTTACGGGTGCGAATATTGTAATTCCAAGTTGGATGTACATGAAGGTTTAAAAAAATATTTTGGCTACGATTCATACAGATCTTTCGATGGGGTGTCCCTACAGGAGAGAGCTGTAAAAGCAGCTATTCACAATAAATCGCTTTTGGCCGTTTTTCCAACGGGCGGCGGAAAGTCCATTACCTTTCAAGTCCCGGCTCTGATGCAGGGCGAAACCACACGTGGATTAACAGTTATAATTTCTCCACTTCAATCGTTGATGAAAGATCAGGTTGATAATCTTGAGGAAAAAGGGATTACAGAATCGGTTACCGTTAATGGCCTTCTCGATCCTATTGAAAGAGCAAAAGCGTTGGAAAGGGTAGAAAACGGATCAGCAAACCTGCTCTACATTTCACCTGAATCGTTACGCTCCAAAACGATAGAAAGGCTAATTTTAAACCGGAAAATATCGCGCTTTGTTATTGATGAAGCGCACTGTTTTTCATCCTGGGGGCAGGATTTCAGGGTCGACTATCTCTACATTGGTGATTTTATCAAGAAAGTTCAGGAGTTAAAACAGTCAGACGCTCCGATTCCCGTTTCTTGTTTTACGGCGACAGCCAAGCAGAAGGTTATTGAAGATATTCGCATCTATTTTAAAGAAAAGCTTTCGCTTGAACTGGAGCTTTTTACGGCAAAAACCCGAAGGCGTAATCTTCAATACAAAGTTTTCAAAAAAAATGATGATGAAAAATACTACAAGGTCAGAGAGCTGATTGAAGAGAATAATTGTCCAACTATAGTTTATGTATCGAGAACGAAAAGAGCTTATGAAATAGCCAAAAAGTTGAAGGATGACGGCTATAACGCTAGACCATTTCACGGCAAGATGGAAGCTAAAGAAAAAACAGAGAATCAAAATGCGTTTATAGCCGGTGAGGTTTCGGTAATGGTTGCTACATCAGCCTTTGGTATGGGGGTTGATAAAAAAGATGTTGGCATGGTAATTCATTATGATATTTCAGACTCGTTAGAGAACTATGTGCAAGAGGCAGGCAGAGCAGGTCGCGATGAAAACATCATGGCAGACTGCTATGTGTTGTACAGTGAGGAGGATCTGGACAAGCACTTTGTTTTACTGAATCAAACTAAGCTGTCTATTAAAGAAATACAGCAAGTATGGAAAGCTGTAAAAGGTATAACCAAGTTTAGATCTAAAGTTTCAAATTCGGCGCTTGAGATTGCAAGAAAAGCTGGGTGGGATGGTACTATAGGGCAGCAGTTAGAAACAAGAGTGAAAACTGCTATATCGGCGCTTGAAGACTCGGGTTATCTCAAACGCGGCCAGAATATGCCGAAAATTTACGCGAATAGTATCATTCCCAAAAACGCAGAAACTGCGATACAGAAAATTGAAGTATCAAATCGATTTAATGAGCAGCAAAAACAAACGGCTACAAGAATTATCAAGAAACTTTTTTCAAGTAAAAGTCGGAAGAAAGCTCAGGATGAGGCAGCAGAGTCAAGGGTGGATTATATAAGTGACCACCTGGGTGTTGTCAAAAAAGATGTTATTGATATTATAAACGGGCTGAAAGAAGAGAAAATCTTAGCTGATACAAAGGATCTTACAGCATTCATAAACAGAGGTGATACAAAAAAGCAATCAATAAGAGTTTTTGAGAGGTTCAGAAAGCTCGAAAAGTTTCTGATCAGTAAGTTTAGTGAGACTCCTAATGAGATATATAACATTAAAGAACTGAACGAGGAAGCAGAAACTGAAGGGTGTGAAGGAGTAAGTCCTAACAATATCAGGTTGTTGCTTAACTATTTGGCAATTAAAAAGTGGATTAATAGAAAAAATTCACCCAACTCTAAAAATCATGCAAAGCTGAGGTTATTAGAA
>PXEC01000017.1 GCA_003566255.1 Candidatus Peregrinibacteria bacterium
TAATGCAAGGGCAAATAAATTAATAAAATTAATTTACACACCCTTTCAAGTTTTAAGATTAAGAAAAACATTAAAAAGAATTAAACCTGATGTAGTTTTAAGTTTTATGGGAAGACCTAATTTTTTGAATACTTTATTAAAAAATAATTTAAAATATAAAAGCGTTATTTCTGTTCGCGTTTTTCCATCAGAATCTTATAAAAAACCAGCTGATCCCTGTAATTCAAAGATTTTAGGGAACCGTCCCATCGATTCAAACTCTTTCCCGTTTTCAGATCGAAAACGTGCGCTTCCGTCTTATCGATTATTTTATTTTTGTCCAACTTCCCAGTGAGCTTCACTCCGTCCATCATAACATTCTGGTGCCTGAAATCGACCTCTACAAGATCACTCGGGTCAAAACTATCCTTGCGATTTTCGTAATAAACTTTTAAATAGTCCCGACCTTTCTCCAACGCATGCTCAAAATCCTTTTTATTAAGACGATGACCGGGCAGAACCTCCTCGTAAATCCGCAGGAGAGCGTCGACCGTGGGGAGAACGCCGCGCGCTTTGAATTCCCTGTAAAATTTCTCAACGGCTTGATGCATGGCATTTCCGAAAGAAAGGACGAAGGAAAGTTTTTGGGGGAACCTCAAAAGATTTTTCTCCAGGAAAACTTGCGGCCCGCCCCGGCTTATATCCAGAAAATTCTGAAGGTGGGTGACACTGAGACGATAATTTTCAAGAACATCTCTCAATAAAGCGTTTTCTTGCTGGTTGAGTGAGCCGTATTTGATGGGGCTAACCTGCATTTCGTAAAAATCCTTCGCGTTTTTGTCGTCCGTGAGATTCAAGTCTATTGACGCGGGTTTCGATAACTTTTCCTCAATGTCTCTGTCCTCAAGAAATCGCAGTTTGTTGGCGCCTTTGCCGTCCTCGTTGTATTTGTGGTAGGTGGTGTACAAATTGCGCTTCGCACGGGAGAGGGTGACGTAAAAAAGCCTCAATTTGTCGTCCGGATTGTCGGATTCGGACATGAGCCGGACATTCGCGGGGAACTTCACTTTAACGGATCTTCCGCGACCGCACCAAGCGCCATCCGTGCAATTTACGGCGTAAACCGTTTCAAACTCCAGTCCCTTCGCTTTGTGCGGAGTACTTAAATGTACAGCGTTTTCGGTCGTGTTGAACGCGGTCTGATAAACCAATTTGACTTTGTGCTTTTCATGAAGATCCACAAAATCAACGATGTCCGATAATGTAAGTGCCTTTTTGCCGCCTTCAAAATCTCTCACCGACTTAACAAGCGATTGCAAAGCCACAAGATGATCCATGAATTCGCTTCGCTTCTTTTCAAAAATATCCGTGCCGAAGTAATGTTCCTTGTACGGACAAACAAACTTATCGTCTTCAATTTTCACCGGCGCAACGCCCGTAAGCATGTCTATTATTTCTTCGCCCGTGCGGTTGACTGAAAGGCCGGCCAGTTCAATAAAAAACCTCGCTATTTTTCTGATTTTTTCGTTACTGTGCGCCAGCATGACTTCAAGCCAGAGCTTTTGGTTAGTCTTGTCGCTGGGGCTGTAGGCTTCTATGGAAATCTTCCAGATGTCCAGACGGGGGATATTGAAAAATTCAAACGAAAGGATGTCCGGCAACAGATGATCGGCTTCCTTTTGTCCGATTTTGTTTAGCGAATTAACAAAGCGCATCATGGTGATAAGCTGGGTGATGTGAGTCTGCTCAAAAAGATCTTTCTTGCGTTCATACGCGACGGGGATGCCTTTGTAATCAAGATATTTGGCCATTTCCATAAGTATCTTGTGAGTCGGCGCGATCACCGCAATCTCCGATGGAGTTTCTCCTTTATCCAAACGATTTTTTATTTCTTCGGCGACCCATAAAAATTCATTAAAGCGTGAATGAAATTCTTTCTCCAATATCTCTCCGCGTTTTACGCTTTTATTTGCCGCTTCAAGATCTTTGACGATTTCTTCATATTTGTTTTCAAGCCTTTCTTTTCCCTTGATTATGATTTTTCTGACCAGATCCAGAATCTCCGGCGTGGAACGATAGTTTTTTGTGAGGACTATAAGCTCCGGATCTCTGAAACGCTCCTTGAAATCCAGAATATTCTTCAAATTCGCGCCCTGAAATTTGTAAATTGATTGATCATCGTCTCCAACGGCCATGATGTTGGGCCTGCCTTCATGGACTTCCGCGTCAAGCAACTGGTGAAGAAGACGCATTTGCGCGCCGTTCGTGTCCTGGAATTCGTCCACAAGAACATATTGATATTGCTCCTGCAGGTTGAATTTTAAATCCTGATTTTTTTCCATCGCCCGTGAAACATCAGAGATCATATCGGAAAAATCGAAAAAGCCCTCCTGATGCATTTTTTTGTTGTATCTTCTGTAAACTTCAGCCAGAGCGTAGTGTTTTTCTATATTCAGATAGTCCGTGAAGACAATTTTACCGAAAGGGCCTTTCCCCGTAACGGAATTTTTCCATTCGGTTATGGGGGTGGTCTTTTCAATCGCAACAGCTTCGTCATAAGCTTGTGATAATCCGTCCAGTATTTCATTTTTGATCGATCCTCCGGGAATGCTTTCAAGATTATTGATGAGATTTGGGATCGCGCCCAAAATGGCATCCCTTTTTCCTCTCAGCGGTGTGTTTGTAAGAAATTCGTTTATGATTTCGGAGGCTTCTTTCAGATAAGATTCGTTTTCTTTGATTATGTTTTCAAATTCTTCCGGACTATGACCGCCGGCTTTAAGATCCCCGATCCTGCTCTTGATATCGTTCATGTAAGAATATCCGTGATCTTCCGAAAATGAGCGAAGAGGAGTGTCATGAGGCATTTCCGCAAGGACGGATTCCAAAATCCTGTTTTGCGTCAATTCTTCCGCCGGACTAAAAGCGACTCCTTTGTAAAAGTAATCCGGATAACGATTTATAATAGACTGACCGAAGGAGTGAA
>PXEC01000125.1 GCA_003566255.1 Candidatus Peregrinibacteria bacterium
GGGCTTCGGTTTCGGGGCCCCAATCGTCATGGCCACGATTAATTTTGACCGCGTGGCGCTCTATGGCAACGATAACCAGGAACGCATGGTGGACGTGCAGCGTAAGTACGGCGCGCGCGTGCGGGTCGAGTATATCCAACAGAACTGCCTGTGGCTGCTGGAATCGCGTGATCCCGACCTGCCGGTTGCAGAGGTCATGCGCGCTTTCGACCTGGTCTCTTATCGCGACTATATCGCCGCCAGCGAGACGGCGATATTGGCTAAAGGCGGCGTCAAGGAGGACCCTCGGTGACCATGACTGAAGAACGCAAGATCCTGGCCGTGCTTTCCCGGGAGGAGAAGAACGACTTCCTGCCGGGCCAACTGTGGCAGACCGTATCCTCCCTGCCCGGCTTCAAATGGCTGAAAACGCCGCTGCCGGACGAAGCGGCCTGGGAGCAGGAGCTGCTGTCCTTCCAACCCGAGATCATCATGGGCTGCTGGGATATCCCGGCCCTGCCGGCGTCCCTGCGCGGCAAACTGGCGCTGCGCTACTACTGCAACCTGGGCGGCGGCGTCCGCAAGATCCCGATCGAATACCTCGATGACGGCTTGCTGGTGACCAACTGGGGTAAAGTTATCAGCCCGACCATCGCCGAAAGCGCGCTGCTACTGATCCTGATGTGCCTACGCAGCGCGACACATTGGACGCTTAAGATGCATGTCGAGAGGACCTGGAAAGACGGATTGTTGAGCTATAACGAAAGCCTCATCGGCAAGCGCGTCGGCCTGCATGGACTCGGCGCCAGCAGCCGGGCGCTGGTCCCCATGCTGAAACCTTTCACTACCCACCTGGCAGCCTACTCCCCCAGCGTGCCCGCTACGCTCTTCGCCGAACTCGGCGTGCGCCGCGCCGCCAGCCTGGAAGAACTCTTCTCGGGTTCCGATGTGCTCGTCGAACTCGCCGCGGCCACCCCGAAGAACTATCACATCGTAGATGAAAAATTGCTGCGCATGCTTCCGGAGGGCGCGACTTTCGTCAACGTCGGCCGCGGCAACGTAGTGGATGAAGCCGCGCTGGCCCGTATCGCCGGCGAGGGACGGCTGCAGGTCGGCCTGGATGTCTATGAAAAGGAACCCTTGCCGGGTGATTCACCGTTCCGGGGCCTGTCCAATGTGAACCTGTTCCCACACATGGGCGGTCCCACGGTGGACCGCCGGCAAGACGCCGGCCGGGCCGCGGTCGACAACCTGCTGAAGTACCTGGCCGGCCAACCGCTCGATTTTGTCGTGACCCGCGAGATCTATGAACGATCTACCTGAGGTGCTGCGTGATAGACTGCATACGGCACGTATTTCCTTGCATTATTTTGATAACATGCCATACTTAGTCTAGGTTATTCGGGGTTCCGCAGGCGCTGCGGGCCGGCGGGGCTTCCAGGGAAATACATCCCATGGAAAGGATGGACCAATGAAAGCACGCGAAGTGAACACGGGGGTGCGGATCTGCATGGTGGCGGCTATCCTTGCCGGGCTGTTGCTGGGGCCCGTCCATGCCGCGGATATCTATTGGCGGGGCGGGGTAAGCACCAACTGGAGCGATGCGGGCAACTGGAGCCTTGAGCGTGTGCCCGAAGCCGGCGACACGGTCCGGCTGGGAGCGGCCTCGTACATGGACGGCGAAGATGAAATCCCGATCGGCGCCGGGGCGCAGATGATTCACCTCGATGTGTCGGATGTGTCCATCGAGCAACTGGTCCTGGAATGCGCCGGAGACCGGGCTGTGACCCTGACCGCCGGGACCGATATTGAACTGGAAATCACCGCGGGCGCAACCGTCATTCAAATGCTTTCCACAGCCACCGCGGAAGCCACCGTCGACGTTCCCATCTCTGTTGGGGGCGGCCGGACAGTGCGCAATGACAGCACCCATACCAGCGCTAAACTGGTGATCGGACCTGCGGTGGGCGTTGTCGACAGCGGGGACGTGAGCGACCATTTCTGGACCCGGGGAGACGGCGAAATTCGCCTGCATAAGGTGGTTTCCAATCTCTGGAATGAGGACGGCCCGGTAACGCTGGATCTCACCGCCAACGCGGTGCGCAATTTCTATCCCCAGGCGGGTTCGGAATTGCGATTGGCGGCGGACACAACCTTTGCCTATGCGCTGACTCCGGGTGGCGCCGGGACGTCCACGGTCTCGATCGTCGAATCGGGAAGCACGGATCGCATCCTGCAATTCAACCACCGCATTCTGGGGATCAACAGCCACGTGGTACAGGTTGTCGACAGCCCCGACAACAGTACCGGACGCCTGACAATCCGGGTCAACCGCTATGGTGGGATAGCGGTTGGGCTCAATGCCTCCGAGATCCGGCTGCGCGCGGGGGATACGGTTGAATTTTTCGAGAGCTCTACCCGCACGGATACGGTGCATTGGTCCCCGAACGATGGCATTTCCGGCGCCGGCAACATGCACTTGAATCGTGGCGGCAACGCTGCCAACCATCTTATCCTCGAAAACGCCTGGACCTATACCGGGCGCACGATGCTTGAGAAGGGCTCGCTGGTGCTCTCGTCCCACGAGGCCGGCGGCGTCACCTATTACGGCGCCCTGCCTCCGGCCACCATCGTCGAGATCGCCGCGACCGCCGCCTTCAACCTAAACGGCATTGATACCACCGTGGGCGGCCTCGCGGACTGGCGCGGGAAGGATCTGACCGATGAGCCCACATCGGGTGAAGTCCTGCTGGGCGGGGCGACGCTGACGATTAATGCACAAACCGATTCTTCGTTTGGCGGCGCGATCACGGGGACCGGCGCGGTCGTCAAGGCCGGCGCCGGGACCTTCACGCTGGGGGCCGGCTACACCAACGCGGTGGACCGTACCTTGCGTCTCGAAGGCGGATTGCTGGCCGTAAACGGCGCGCTGTCGCTCACGGACGGCGTTTTCGAATTGGCAGGTGGACGCATCAGCGCCGAC
>PXEC01000032.1 GCA_003566255.1 Candidatus Peregrinibacteria bacterium
CAAAAAGAAAAGAGAGAAAAAGAGTTCGGATATAGCCAAAGAAGAGCAATTTTCATTGAAATAATAATTATTTATGACAAAAGAAGAAGAAGACAAAAAGACCTTCTGGCAGAAATTTTTTGGGATTGAGGATGTTGATGAGAGTGAGAAGGAAGAAGTCAAAGAAGATAAACCACAAAAGGAAACTAATATGGTCGCTCCACCACCTCCGGTAATAAAGGAAGATTATAACGAATTGGAAAAAGAAGAAGAGGCGGAAAAATCTGCTGAACAATCTTATGGTCAGAATGATTTTTCTCAAAAGGAAACCGTGAAGGTCAAGCCTGTTTTTATGGACACCGAACCTCGGAAGAAGATTGAGGTTACATCTGATAAATTTTTTTATGTTTATGACGGTGGACCAAAGATAAAGAATCTTGAAGATCTTCTTTACTATCTGGGAACCATAACAGAGAGGCAGTTCAATCATCATGTGAGAGATGGCGCAAATGATTTTGCCAACTGGGTCAACGATGTGTTGGAAGAGGATTGGTTGGCAATTGAGCTTCAAAAGAGCGAAACCAGAGAAGAGATGATAACCTCGGTTAAAAGTTTTTTAAATATTAACAATTAAAATGACTCGTCCTTTGGTATTTGGGAACGGAATGATATTGGTCTGTCTGGACAATCGTGCCAGAATAAGGAATTTCTATTTTCCTTATGTCGGTTCGGAAAATCACATCGGAAGAAGAGATGCCCATAAAATAGGCATCTGGACGGAAGGGGTCATGAGTTGGTTTTCCGAAAATTCTTGGGATATAACCGTTTCATATAAAGAAGACACTATGGTTTCTGATATTGTTGCTAGAAATGAGAACATGGCATTAACCGTTAAATTTAACGATGTTGTCTATAACGAAAAGAATATTTTCTTGCGTTCTTTGAAGATCGAAAATCACGCCGACAGAAGTCGCGAAGTTAAGATTTTTTTCAATCAACAGTTTGAAATATCTCAGACATACTATGCCGATACCGCCTATTACAATCCTTCTCTGAAGGCGGTCGTCCATTACAAAGGCAAAAGAGTTTTTCTTGTCGGAGGAAGAGACGACAAGAATGAATTTTTTTCTGAATATGCAACCGGACTTTTCAATATAGAAGGCAAGGAAGGAACATGGAGAGATGCTGAAGATGGAGCTCTTTCCAAGAATCCGATAGAGCACGGCGAAGTGGACTCAACTGTGGGTTTGGTTTTTGATATTGAACCGAAAGGTGAAAGAAAAGGTCATTTTTGGATCTGTGCCGGAGAGACTTTAGGAGAGGTAGAGAGACTGCAAGGACATATTTTGAACAAGACTGAGGAACACATTATGGAAACCACCGGTAACTTTTGGAAAGCTTGGGTTAATAACTATGAAACCGATTTTGGAGATCTCTCCGAGGACACAAGTGAGCTTTTCAAGAAATCTTTGATCGTTATCAGAACTCACTGTGATAACAGAGGTGGCATAATAGCTTCCGGCGATTCGGCACAGTTTCAGTATGGTAGAGACACTTATAGTTATGTCTGGCCTCGCGACGGGGCTTTCATTGCTCTTAGTATGGACAAGGTTGGTTATTCGGAGATTCCGGAAAGGTTTTATCGTTTTTGCAATAGCGTAATGGTTGATGATGGTTATATGCTTCATAAATATCAACCCGATATGTCTTTGGGAAGCTCTTGGCATCCTTGGACTCAGGGAGAAAATCCGCAACTTGCCATTCAAGAAGATGAAACGGCGCTTTTATTATTTGGTTTTTGGGAGCATTACCGACTCAACAAGAATCTGGAGTTTGTTGAGGAGCTATATAACTCATTTATTAAAAAAGGCGCTGATTTTATAAAAAAATATCGCGACGAAAAAACCGGCCTACCTAAGTCAAGCTACGATCTTTGGGAGGAGAACTATGCCGTTTCAACATTTACCTGTGCATCTGTCTATGGTGCATTGATATCTGCTTCCAATTTTGCTGAAATTTTGGGCAAGAATGAAGAAAGAGATGAATACGCTAAAGTTGCCGAGGAGATTAAGGTTGCGATTTTGAGGTATCTATATGATGAAGAGAACGGCTTTTTCTATAAATCAACAAAACTGGAAGAAGGAGAAAGTATTCCCAACAAAACAATAGACGCGAGCTCTTTTTATGGCTGTTTTCGTTTTGGAGTTTTGTCGGTAGACGATGAGAGACTTACAAGAGCTTATGAGATGACAAAGAAGGTTCTGTCCGACACTGTCCCGATAGGAGGTTTTGTTCGTTACGAAAATGACAAATATCACGCCCCACAAGATGGTTACGGCACTGTTCCGGGTAACCCTTGGTTTGTTACCACTCTCTGGATGACTCAGTACAAAATAGCTAAAGCCAAATCCAAAGAAGAACTCAAAGAGATTCGCAATGACTTTGACTGGTGTTTAAAATACGCTTTTCCGACGGGAGTTTTATCTGAGCAACTTAATCCCTATACCGGTCAACCGCTTTCGGTCTGTCCTTTGATATGGAGTCATGCCGAATATGTTTTGGCAGTTGTTGCATATCTGCAAAAATTGGAAGAACTAACACCGTAGATTTTCTTCAATATAACATTAATTGAAGATTGATAGTAAGACACTGTGTTAATTTTTAATTTGAAATTTTCAATTTTTAATAAATTTAAATTCAAAAGATTTAGGATTTAAGATTTAAGAGGTAAGATACATCCTGTATAAACTCTAAGCACTAAATTCTAAATCCTAAACAAATCCAAAATCATAAATTCTAATAACAAAAACCTATCGTTAGACTAATTTTCAATTTGTGATTTTCAATAAATTCTTACAGTTTCCTCGCCAAGCATAAAGAAGGATAACATCCCTCCCCTGATTGGGGAGGGAGGGATAAAAAAACCCTCCACTCGTAGCGGAGTGGATTTATTGAAATAATTTTTAATGATCAA
>PXEC01000075.1 GCA_003566255.1 Candidatus Peregrinibacteria bacterium
AAATAAAAAAGCTTTTTTCACCCTTGACACAAAATACTTCTTAAAAGAATATACTCCACCATTTTTATAACCTTAATCAAGACATGAACCCGGAACTTAGGGGGAGAGTGGAGCCACAAATAGACATAGGAGCAATTGATTTTGAAAATCTTCCGGATGGTACACAGGATTCAATTGATGAACAGGGGGAAGCAAAAGAAGCGAAAAGCGGAAGTGAAGAATTACAAGAAGTAACTGAAATAAGCAAAAAGCTTATCCGTGAAGAGGAGGCTTATTTGGTGGAACTTGTGAAAAAAGGAAATAAAATTGCCGAAGAAAGGTTAATAATAGGCACGCAGTATTTAGTGGAAAGTATAGCAAGAAGATATATGTACAGAGGACTGGACCTGGACGATTTGATTCAGGAGGGAAATATAGGACTTACAAAGGCCATAAAAAAATTCAATCCGGAGAAAGGCTTTAGACTAACCACATACGCGGCTTGGTGGATCAGGGCTTGGATTCAAAGAGCACTGGATGAACAAGGGAGAACAATAAGACTCCCCGTTTACATAAAAGAAGAGTTGAAACATGTTGGAAGGGCCATTAGGGAGCTTGCAATAATCCTTGAAAGACAGCCCGAGCAGAAAGAAATAATAGCCGAGCTTGCCGATAGAAGAAGAATTACAAAAGAGAAAGCAAGCGAATATCTGGAGATTTATACAAATAGATACATACACTCGCTTAACGAAAAACTGGGAGAAGAAGAGAGGGTTGAAAGAATGGACTTGCTTGCCGGGGAATTTACTGATCCGGAAAAAGCCATTGATGATAAAAAAATATCAGACGAAATTCGCAAAACAATGACAAGAGTTTTAAATAAAAATGAAAAAATAACGATTGGAAAACGGTTTCTTGAAGAAGAGCCTTGGGAATTCAAAGAAATAGGGAAAGTAATCGGAGTTTCAAAGCAAAGAGCGGAACAAATTAAAAACGACGCCATCAAAAAAATGAGAAGAAGAGTGGGACACAAATGGAAAGAGTATTTGGAAACTTTATAAATGGCGGAACGGACGGGACTCGAACCCGCGACCTCCTGCGTGACAGGCAGGCGTTCTAACCAGCTGAACTACCGCTCCATTTTGCCAAAATTTCAAAAAGCAAAGGGAAGATAATACATTTTCAATTCAAAAACAAGCAAAATTATTCTATGCTTGCCACATGCGAATAGGAATTGATTGCAGAATTTTCGGAACGGGATTCACCGGCATAGGAAGGTACACCTATGAGCTAGCAAAACACTTCATCGATCTAAACGCGAAACTGGAGTGTCCCCATGAACTGGTTTTCTTTTTGAATCAAAAAGAATACAAAGAATTTGAAACTGGAGAGCATTCAAAAAAAGTCTTGGTAAACGCCAAGCACTACTCCATTGCGGAACAATTCAAACTCCCGGGGCAACTTCGCAAAGAAAAATGTGATGTGATCCATTTCCCTCACTTCAACGTGCCGCTTTTTTACAGGAAGCCGTTCACGGTAACCATCCACGACCTAACGCTATCCCTGTTCGCCGGCAGAAAAATGAAAAAGTGGCATCACAAACTGGCATACAATCTCACAATAAAAAGCGCTACCAAAAGGGCAAAAAAGATCATAGCCGTTTCCCGTCACACAAAGAAAGACATCGTAAAGCACCTATACATCCCCGAGGAAAAAATTCAGGTGGTGTACAACGGAGTTGATCCAAAATTCAAACTGATCAGAGATTTGGACAAACTCACCCCCACGCTCAAAAAATACAAAATAGAAAAGCCGTTCCTCCTCTACACAGGGGTATGGAGAAGTCACAAAAATCTTCCGCGCCTGATAGAGGCATTCGGGATTTTGAAAAGAGAAAAGAGACTTGATATACAGCTTGTGATAACCGGAAAGCCGGACCCCCTACATCCGGAAGTAAAAGAAACCGTAAAGAATTTACAACTGCAAGAAGATGTGATTTTCCCAGGAGTCGTCAGTGAAGAAGAACTTATACATCTCTACAACGCGGCATCAATTTTTGTATTCCCCTCTCTTTATGAGGGATTTGGATTGCCGGTCATAGAAGCGATGAGTTGTGGAACGCCTGTCGCGGCTTCAAATAAATCGTCCATTCCGGAAGTCTGTGGCAAAGACAACGCCGTTTTCTTCAATCCAAAAAGCACGCGAGAAATTGCGGAAAGCATAACAATGTTATATAAAAATGTTGATTTGCAAGTCAGCTTGATAGAAAGGGGGCTTCGCAGAGCATCGGAGTTCAGCTGGAGAAAAGCAGCAGAGGAATCATTTGAAATAATAACTCATGTTTGAACCGTTTCAGCAGTATATAGGCAAGGCCGCGAAAAGCCATGGAGTAGGCAAAGAAGTAGAATCCGCAAAAATATGCGAAGATTTCAGAAAGCTTTTACCGGAAGTTTTTTCGGGAAAAGAGGGTGCCCGGGAATACATAGACGCGGGATATTTTAAGGACAAAGTTTTGGTTGTCGATGTGGAAAATCCGGGGTGGGCGCAAGAAGTTATAACCAGAAAAACAAAAATAATAGAAGAGATGAACCGAAAGGCGGGGAAGGAGATAATCAAAAATTTACGGACACGCATAAAGCAATGAAAATTCCCGTGCATCAGCACGGGGAGTTTCATGCGAGTGCACGGCACGAGCGCGCAGTGAAAGCGAAGAATCTGGCTCTGCCAGTTCTGAGCTGAGCGAGCTTATTAAGAAATAGAAAAAAACTTGACTTTCATTTTTAGCGAACTACAATGACCGCACGAAAGAGACGCGGTACAAACCGAGTTTCCTGTATATCAAGTAAGAAAGAGAATGTTAAAGATCAGACTCAGCCGAACCGGTAAAAAAAACCAACCGAACTTCCGTATTGTCGTGCAAGAGCACACAGCACCGACAAAAGGTAAATTTATTGAAAAGGTAGGGC
>PXEC01000057.1 GCA_003566255.1 Candidatus Peregrinibacteria bacterium
CTTATTCTTTCTCTGAAACCTCTTATCTTTTCTATAAAAAAATCGTGCTTCTTTCTGTCTCCGTAAGAATAAAAAAGGACACACTCGGAAGGCAGTCCATCCCTCCCCGCGCGCCCCGTTTCCTGATAGTAGCCCTCCAAAGATTTCGGCAATCCGTAATGCACAACCAATCTTATATCGGGCTTATCTATCCCCATTCCGAAGGCAACTGTCGCTGTAATTATCGTCACTTCGTCTTTCAAAAATTTTTCCTGTGTTTCTTTTCTTAATTCCTGCTCCAAACCCGCGTGATACGGCAAACTTTTATGCCCCATTCCGTTTAGCTGAATCGCCAATTCCTCGGTTTCTTTTCGTGAAAAGCAATAGATTATAGTCGGCTTGCCTTCATACTTTTCCAGAAGCTCTGACATTTTTTCGGAAATATTTTTCTTCGGATGTATGAAATAACTGAGATTCGGTCTGTTGAAACTGCAAATCTCCACCTTGGCGTCCTTCAGTTGAAGCTGTTTCAAAATATCCTTCACAACTTTTTTTGTTGCCGTCGCGGTGAGCGCGATGACCGGCGTATCAGGAAAATCCTCCCTCAACTTCATATTCGTATAATCCGGCCGGAAATCGTGCCCCCACTCCGATATGCAGTGCGCCTCATCAATCGCTATCAAACTCACGTCCACCCGCTTTAGCCAGTTCCTGAATGCCGGCAAATTCAACCTTTCCGGCGCGAGATAAAGGATTTTTACATCGCCCTTTATCACATCGCTCTTGACCCGTTTTATCTCATCAAAAGACAGACTGCTGTTTATGAAAGCCGCGCTTATTCCCCTTTTTATAAGCGAATCCACCTGATCCTTCATCAAAGCGATTAGCGGAGAGACCACCAAAGTAACTCCCGGGAGCGCGACCGCGGGCAGTTGATAACACATTGATTTCCCTCCTCCAGTCGGCATGAGGACGAGCGTGTCTTTCCCGTTCAAAATCGAAGTTATGACCTTTTCCTGCAAGGAGCGGAACGACTCATATCCAAAGTATTTTTTGAGCAGGGCTTTAAGCTGTTCATCGCGATGGAGATTTTTTTGCGTTTGCGAGCTTCTCGCCGCTTCGGGCTTGCTTGCGGGCGTCTCCGGGAACGTCATTTTAAATCTGTTAAATTATTTCGTTCCCAAAGCGTATCAGACAGATTTAAAGTTTTCTTAAAATTTTTAAAATTAGAACACCGGCACAAATGTAAGCGCATATCCCCTTTGATCCGCACGTCCCGTTCTTCCTATCCTATGAACGTAGTCATCGTAATTTGCGGGGATATCGAAGTTGATAACGTGACTGACTCCGCTTATGTCCAATCCCCTGGAAGCGACATCCGTCGCCACAAGGACCTTGACTATATTCTGTTTAAATTTATTAAGAGCCTTTATCCGATGACTTTGCGTCTTGTTCCCGTGAATTGAATCGGATTCAATTCCTCCCCATCGCAAATCTTTCACAACTCTTTCCGTTCCGCGTTTCGTCCTGCAAAATATCAGCACTTTTTCGAATTCATCCTTTTTCAGCATTTCTATAAGCGTGTCTCTCTTTTTTATCGTTTCATTTGGCACTTTTATTATGTTCTGTTCAATGTTCACGGGGGTATTTCTTGTTCTCACAGACACTTTTACAGGGTCATGCAGAAATTCGCGGATTAAATCCTCAACTTTCTTTTCCATTGTCGCGGTGAAGAAAAACGATTGTCTTTTTTCCGGCAATTGTCCCAGTAGCAGCCTGATGTCGTTTATAAATCCCATATCGACCATTCTGTCCGCTTCATCCAAAACAACATTTCTAAAATTGCTTAAAGAGAAAAATTTGCGATTTAACAAGTCTATAATCCTGCCCGGGGTCCCAATTACAACATTTACATTGTTTCTGAAAATCTTGCGTTGTTTAAAATAGGGCGTCCCCCCTATGCACAGAACCGAGGAAATCCCCAGCCCTCTGGCAAATTCCGTAAACTCCTGATTTATTTGAAAAGCGAGCTCACGCGTGGGGGCCAATATAAGTACGCGCTCGGAACGATTTGCCAGTATTTTGTTTACGAGCGGAATTAAGAATGCGGCGGTTTTACCGGTTCCGGTGTTTGCGATGCCGATCACATCTCTCCCCTCCAATCCTGCAGGAATTGTTCCGTCCTGAATCGGCGTCGGGGTTGTGTATCCTTTTTTAACAATGTTTTCCCTTAGACGATCATTGATTTTAAAATCCTTGAACTCGTGTTTTAGGACGTACTCTACAGGTTTTGCCAACGCTTCATCATTCACTCTGTTTATGAGCTGATTAATATTCATGGTTGAATGTCCCATTTTTCCGGATTTTCCGGAGTGGCGATGGGATCTGCGAAAATTACGATAATTTCTTGGTTTTTTGTTCATATTTAGGTTAAATAACCGATGGTGGTTGCTCTCTGCCTCGGGTTCTCAAGTTGTTGGGAATGGAAGGAAAGCGAAATATTTTTTACTATCTTTAAGCTTGGCACGTTTTACTGAGGATGTCAATGACTTGTATAAAATTTCGCTTTATTAAAACAACTTTTACAAACTGCTTTTAAATTAATAAGTTGCTTGTTTTGATTGTTACCATCATATTTTTTTCATCGTCTCTTTTTCGATTTCGCTCTTTTACCTCTGTTCTTTGAGTAACATTTTCCACACCTTCCTAAGCCTCTATTCAGTATAGCGCTGCCATTTTTAAGAAAATGCCGAAATAAGCGTACATCTCCGTAAGTGTTTTAAAAAATATCCGCGGTTGAAGTCAAAGATGCCCAATGTTGAAATTTCTGGAGCGGAGACCGTTGCAAAACGGGCGGATGAAATGAGGCATTTTCTGTATGATTAAGCTGAAAAAATATGATTTAACATGTTTAGCATGATAAAAAAAACCGAATTGTCCAAAATGCGAAACGAA
>PXEC01000002.1 GCA_003566255.1 Candidatus Peregrinibacteria bacterium
CCCGGTCTGCGGCTTTTTCGCGCACACGGTCAATGAGCGTGTCAAGGCCGGATACATAGAACGACGAGATGCGCGACCTGCGGGTGCCGCCGGCGCACACAGCGCCGTCCGGACCAACCACGCACAGGGCCTGAGGATCCGATTCGACCAGTACCGATTTAATCTCATCATAGCCGATTGAAACAGCCGGCCGGCCTTTGACTGCCAGCGTAATCCGGTTTTCATCAGCGGTCAGCGTTGTATTGAGAGCCTTTTTGAGTTTAATGAATTTAAAAATGAAAAAGGGCAGGGCATAGATATAGAGCACGATGAAATTGATAACATAAAAAATCTGCGCGCCGCGGCCGTACTGATCAAGCACGATAACGCCGTTGGCGCCCATCACCAGCAGGAAGATCTTGAGTACCATCAGGTAGTACATCAGCGCAGGGTTGCGCAAAGCAAAGCGGTACACCGTGCCGGCCTGAGTTGTTTCGGGCTCACGCGGCGCAAACAGCTTCTCAAACCATCTCCAACTCACCCACCACAGGGGGATGGATATAATCGGCAGGATGAAAAAATTAAATGTTTTCAGAAACTGCGGAGCGCCGGACATGCCGGGCGGGTAGCGGAGAATATCCAGAATCAGAAAATAAAACAGCGAATACAGAATCGCCCATCCCATGAATCGTAAAAATATCTGCATACTGTGTCTCCCTCAGGTTGTCTGCGTTCGGTTGCCTGTGTTCGTTGCGGCGACTATAGCAGACTAACGCACCAAATTCCAGCATTTTAGGTCCTGCCGTGCTCCAGTCCACGGCAGCCTTGATGTTTGCGTGCTTTTGCTGTATGAAAAGCTATGGGGGTTGACATACTGCGTTAAGCGCCAGGTTCGATACTGATCGAAGTGTATTTTTCTTCATCGGCACGGCTATGATTTCACTGCACATCCCTGATCAATGGCGATCTTTTCTGCTGAGAATTGTTATGCCGACAATTCTCACGATTGTGCTGTTCGTCCTGGCGCTTTTCCTGATCATTATCCCAACCATCGAGCACAACAGCCTTGAGCGCAAACGCGAAATGATTCGCGAGCTTACCAATGCCGCCTGGAATATCCTGGCCAAGTTCGAATACGATGAACAGATGGGGCTTTTGACCCGGGAGCAGGCCCAGCAGCAGGCCATTGAGCAGGTTCGCAACCTGCACTACGGCAAGCAGATGAAAAACTATTTCTGGATCAACGACATGCATCCGCGCATGGTGATCCATCCCTATCGCAGCGACCTGGACAACACCGACTTGAGTGATTATACCGATCCAGATGGAAAGAAGCTCTTTGTCGAAATGGTCGATGTTGTACGCCGCCACGGGGCCGGCTATGTACAGTATCAGTGGCAGTGGCAGGACGATGCCACCAGGATTGTACCGAAAATATCCTACGTCAAGGGTTTTACGCCCTGGGGCTGGATTATCGGAACCGGCATCTACATCGAGGACATCCGCCAGGAAATCGCTCAGATCACCGGTAATGTTATCCAGATCTCGTTTGTTATTCTGGCGATTGTCTCGGTGCTGCTGGCTACCATCATTCTCAACACCTTTCACACTGAACGCCAGCGCAGCCTGGCTGAGCAGGCCCTGCGTGATTCGGAAGAAAAATACCGCACCCTGGTTGAATCATCATCCGAGGGCATGCTGATGGCCCTGGACGGGCGCTACATGTATGCCAATCAAAAAATTTCCGCGCTGCTGGGGTATTCGCAGACCGAATTGATGAACATGCCCCTGCACGAAATATTTCATGAAGACCCGCGCCATCCCGGCACTGCCTACACCCGCGACCTGCTGGCCGGCAAACAGGTGCCGGAACAGGCCGAGGTGCAGATAATGACCAAGCAGGCAGAAGTACTCGATGTTATTCTGGCAACATCTCAGATCACCATCGGCACGCGCCGCGGATTTATCATGGTCGTAACCGATATAACCACGCGCAAGCAGGCTGAAGACGCGCTGGAGGCCAGCGAAGCCAAATTCAGAACCCTGGCCAACAATCTCAATGTCGGCCTTTTCAGGCGTACGGCAACCAGCCGCGCGGTGTTTATTGAGGTTAATCCTGCCATGGTCAAACTGTTCGGGTTTGAATCACGCGAAGAACTGCTGGCCTGTCCGGTAGCGGATTTGTATGAGAACCCCGATGAGATGCGCCGCCTGGGCCCCATCGCGCAAAGCGGCGCGCTGGAGCGCGAGATCGTACGGCTGCGCCGCAAGGACGGCTCTGTTTTCAGCGGTTCAATCTGGGCTGTGGCCGTGCGCGATGAAGAGGGAGCTATTGAATATTTTGACGGCATTGTCGAGGATGTAACCGATCTTGTCGCCCGCGACGAAGAGCGCGACCGCCTGCTTTCTGAAACACAATCGGCGCTCTTTTTCTTCGGCCTGCAGCTGGACTCTCTGCCGCAAAAAGACCTTGTAACCTGTGCCGCGGATACGCCCATACGGACGGTTTCACGGATGATAACCGATCACGGCACCGACTGCGCGGTTGTGCTGCAGGACGACCGCCGGGCCGCAGGTATAATCACCAGCCGGGATATCTGTACGGTTGTGACTGATCCTGCAGCTGACCTTGAACGGCCGATTGCCGATATAATGTCAGCGCCGGTACATACCGCTGAGCGCACCGCGCGGATTTTCGAGGTCGGCCTGCTGATGGAGCAGCACGCAATCTCGCATGTTCCGGTAGTCGATGAAACGGGCGCTGTTACCGGCATGGTTACGCACGCGATGATAACCCCGCTGCAAAAATACTCCCCGGCCGTACTGCTGCGCCGCATCCAGCAGGCTACCGCTCCCGAAGACATTATTCAGCAGCGCAACACCCTGGCCTATGTGATCACTACCCTGATACAAAGCGGAGCCCGGCCTGAGATCGGAAGA
>PXEC01000113.1 GCA_003566255.1 Candidatus Peregrinibacteria bacterium
CGGTATCATCCCAACGCTCCAGAGCTCAACATTTTTGGTAAACATCCTGGAAAAGAGAAAGGAGATATGAACATATGGAGAAAGAGAGTTGGGAATGGGCTCAAATAGACCATGAGTGGACTGAGGTGGATTCTCCGTAGTTGCGAATAGATAAAGGTTTCGCTGGATTTTCCAATTGAAATAGTTTAGAAAAACTCGTATCATCTTGCTTGCCATGTAGATGTAGAACAAGGCTTAATCGATAGAGTCGTAAAGGGAGAGTATTATGCTGTTTTTGAAGTGTTTCATACTGGCGTTTGTATTGATTTTTGGTGTAACTACGCTTATAAGCTGGCCTGACACTGGGTCATGGTCGGGGGCAATTGCAAATGCATTTTCCGTTATGATCTTTCTTCCGAGGGCAGATGCTGGCATGCACGTTCTATTCGGTGGTCTGTTTTGGTTTGTTACGATAGCAATCGCGTCAGGATTGCATGGCTCATGGAAACCCAAGCCAGTCTATTGTGCGCAATGTGACCAGTATCTTGGAAAGACTGATCGATTTCAATCACCATGTGGCCGATGTGGCGGTAACCGCACGTTTGTAGGCAAAGGATAGGTCGGGGGTGAGACTCCTGAGTGAGGAGTTGAAGTCTCTATGGCCCTATTCTTTCAGGATCTCGAAGAGCCGCATTCCGGTACAAATGGTGCCTACAAAACCTGGAAATCCTGCGGACGCATTGCAGAAGTAAAGTCCGTTTATTGAAGTTCGTTCATCCAGCCTGTTCAGACCAAAGTGTGCTGGAGTAAGGTTCGATCCGTAAGAATTTCCTCGCGGACTGAAGCAATATCGCTCGTTTGTGGTCGGTGTTCCGCCAACTGTGTAGGCGAGATGTTTTCGAATGTCCGGAATGTATTTCTTTTCGATTACATCCAGCATCGAATCAAGGATTTCTTGCTTTTTTCTTCGATATGCACGGCGATTTATTCGCTTAAGGTCGTGGAACCGCTGATAATCGGCGACCGTGACCAATTCCAGCAGTTGAATCTCTGGCGGACAAGATTGATGCTGGCTAGCGTGCAGGCTTGGGGTGCTTATCGCAAAACTCGGACGTTCATAATTTCCCAGTGAATACATCTCGTCATATGCTGCATTCAGGTCCATCCTGGATGTGTGGTAAAAAATGGATTGCCCAAAGCCATGTTCGGTCAGATCGAGTCCCTCCACGGCGCAGTATGCAATGAAGTTCGAGGGCGAGTATTGGTAGTCAAGCCGTCTTCTGACCGAGCTTGAAAAGCGCTCCAGCCCAATCATCTCCGCCGCCCGTTTCGGGTCAAAGTTGCATACTACGGCGTCAGCTAAGTGCTCACACTTGTCAAGCTGTGTATCTGTATCCTCGGAAATTGCACCAACACATTGTTCTTTCGCAAAAACAAAATCCACAACCTTGCGATTGTAAAGAACCTCCCCGCCGTTTTCCTGGATAATCTCTACGAGACTGTCGACAAAAAATTCGAACGATCTGGAAACCGAGTATGCGCCACCGTGATATCCATCGACAAGTGCAACCCAGGCCAGGAAGGAAACTTTCCTCGGGGGCAGCATGAAACACGGCCACTGGAGTGCAAGGAGTGTCTGCGCTTCGGGTGGAATGCTAAAGTCGTCAAACACCTCCTGGAGGGTGGAATTGACGTTCCGGATCAGCCGGATGAAGCTTAGGGATCTTTTCGCAAATGGTGCATGCCTGCTTGCTCCTCCGTAACCCCGCAGCGCCTTTCCGGTCGCCGCGACTAACCTCACGAAACTTGCAAGATTGTGCGAATTCGACGGAAAAAGCTCAATCAACCTCTCGATCAGCAACTCGTAGTCGTAGGGTATATCCAGGCTAAGTCCAAGGGCTCGCATCCTCTCGTAAGCCAGAGAATCAAACTTGTCAAATGAAACCCGATCTCTGATACCGAGAGCCCTCAGGAATTGTCCGACTGGTTGATTATCGCCGCAATCCCAAACGTAGTGCAATTGTGCGTTAAAGGTGTATTTGTCGGCCATGGTGAAGGTGTGGCCGTATCCGCCTGGAAACTCATGCGCTTCCAATACGCAGACGCTTTTTCCACGTTGGGACATCAATGCCGCGAACGAAAGTCCGGCCAGTCCGCTGCCCAAAACGAGATGATCGTATTTCATAGGTGGTCAGAACGAATCTGTATCATCATGTGCTTTGTTCTTCTGTATACAATTCCGCCAATTGACGCTCTTCATCCACGACAAGCGTAATGTATCCCAACTCGACCTGCATGCGGAGGTTGGGCAAATAGGTTCGTCCGAAGATGTTCTCGAGAGATTGGCGCTTTTCTGCCGCGTATTGCCGATGTTGTGTGCTGTCTGGGGTTTCGCGCAGGCGATCGTATTTTCCGAGTATTGCCGCGACGGCC
Source organism: Candidatus Peregrinibacteria bacterium (assembly GCA_003566255.1). GTDB lineage: Bacteria > Patescibacteriota > Gracilibacteria > UBA1369 > LOWO2-01-FULL-3 > SLNK01. The sequence goes on from PXEC01000113.1 coordinate 2,413, forward strand.
GAACGCGAGCCGCAATAGAAAGAAGCCGCAGAGAGGCTGCTGGAGCTTTCTATGAAGCGCGCGAACTCCATGAGTTCCTCATCGCTGAGTGTTTCGAGGTCAGCACGATGGGCAATAATCCTGAAAAATGGATTGCCCGAGTCCTCCTCCTTGAGATCTCGTCCTGTGCGCAGCCATTTGACCACGCGCTTGTTGTCGGCACGTCTGACGATTCCGCCAATGCGCTCGAACTCTCCGCTTTGCAGCTTCGCATAGGTTTCGTCGTCAACGTACCACTGCATGTGTGCATCAATCCAGGGCATGGTCGTCCTCCGTGTGAGTGAGGGTATGGCCGTTCGCCCGACTTCGCCCGAATTGATAGAAGTGCAATTGCATTGTCATCCCATGGGACCTCGAGCACGCTGCAGGGCGAATGCCAGCAGGCCGAAGTGATATTTCAATGCGAAAATGACTGCCGCAACAAACAGGAAACGCCATTCCCAGCGTAGTAATTCGACAGGATCGGCTGGAAAAATGACGTATGGACTTAAATCCGGCAACGAAAATTCAAGCAGGCTCGCGGAAACAAGCAGCGCTATTGCGAACACTCTGACCAGCGTAATCGCGAAAAAAAATTGCCAAGTCCGGTGCAACAGCCGAGGTGAGCGCCTTGCCTGCCCTTTGTCTGTCATCATTCGCATGATTGCATCTAGACAAATGGCAAGGAAAACCAGAACCGTTGCCAGAAAGGTCAGGTAATTGAACCAATAGGTTGCGATCCCAACCTGGTTCCGGTCCATCCTGAACATCAACCCCACGATACGAGTTACTGGCCAGTCGTGGTCCTCGAAGGGGCTGAGATGAGTCGCCTGCCAGACCGTGAGTTCCATTCTATTGTTCAAGCCCCTGACAATATCATCGTTCTGAAGCTGGCGCCCGTCCTTGGCACTCAGGCGCAATCTGACGTAGGGACGGGCAGTCGAGCCGCGGCCCTGTTCTATTGTCAAGCCAATATGCTCGTTGAGACGAGGAATCAGCTCCGATGGAAGTCCGTCGATACGAATCGGAACCGCGACACCAGAACCATCACCCATGATTTCCGGATTGCTGCTAACTTCTCCAACGGGCACTCCACCATGCCGAACCTTATCGCCGGTTTGGAGTCCATCTGATTCCGAAAACAGGGCATTGAACTCATGGCTCTGATTTGCGCGCTCATCCGTTGAGCATGCAGTGATCAAAAACAATAGTGTCAGCGCCATGATGGGGGAGGCTATGAGTTGGTAGGAGTATTCCTGATGTAGCATCATTGGTGTTCCATGTTCTGCGCTTGGGTGTAATTAGCTCGGTCTGTTGGTGGGTCGAGAAGGTTTGCCATCATCGAAATCATCATCCCGCAGGCGGGTTCGTCGAGCATTCCACCAGTTCCAGGTTCGTATGGCTATCATGCCCAGGAGAACCAGCACCAGGAATAGCAACAAGGTCTTGATGCCCAAGTGTAGTGGGGTCCATCCCAGGGCTTCGAATTGGCTTTGAAAGTGAACCAGTGCAATTCCGAGCAGTGATGAAAAGAGCACAATGGGGAAGCCGTAGAATGTGAGGAAGGCGATGCGGCTGCTGGTCTTGTATTCGATATAGCTGTCGAGCATGGAGCCGATGCGGTCAAGGCTGTCGTAGAAGAGCTCCAGTTTGCCTGCGATACCAAAGCGTGATTCCAGTGCCTCTCGGAACTGAATGATGCCGGGGTCGTATGATCGAGTCATTGTCTCGGTCCAGCATTGGCCGACTTTGAGACGCATGCCGGCCATGCGGTTGAGTAAGCGGGTGGTGTTGCCCGCAGAGAGCCCTTTTTTCAGGGCCTTTTCGATATCAGCATGGAGTGCCTGTATTTGCAGCGCCATTCGGTCAATCATGGCTCTGCGCAGGCAGGCATTCTCGAACTCTGTCCTCACCTGCTCCCGGTCAATGACCTGACTTCGCCAGTCATCGATGGCGAATGCACCGCTGCTCGTGACTACGGCGAAACCACCGTCCAGTTCGATGAAGTCGAAATGCTCCTTGTCCGGGAGGTCCCGCAGGCGAACGGCATCGTGATCGGCCCTGAGAATGCAGGCAGCCAGGTAGCGCTTGAGAGTTGGAGTGAAGCCGATGTATACCTGATCTGGCTGGCGGGGCTCATCATCGTTGGGGCTTTGCCAGTGCGCGATGATCAATCGCTTCCCGGCCTCGGCTGCCTGTGAATTCTCAGGCAGGGTCGGGCGCACCTGCTCGAGGCACACGGCATGACCGTCATCGCTGCACACCTTGAACGCCTTGAATGGGTTGTAGAGGCGCCAGATGGCATCACAGACCTGGTCCCAGTCAAGCCGGGTTCCGAGTTTGGAGGTGCCGGCGAAGCGGCGTGGTGCGCCGATCAGGGTCTGTTCGGGGCTGATATACCAGGGTTGGTTTGGGGCCGGTTGACCATCAGGCCTCTTGCCGGCCGGATACTGGCTCAAGTCCGCTCGCGGTTCGGAACAAGGCCGTTCATCGCCCCAGGCCTCATCTTCCATTCGCTCCAATTCGGCCCACAAGTCCGACAGATGCAGCCCGGTATCCGGGGTCAGCGAGACCGTCATGTCATTGCCACTGCCGCGCTCGGCCGGCTTGTGTACGGCCATCAGGGTGTAACCTGATTTGAGGAAGGTGCTGTCACTGTCGTTGCGCAGGAACACCTTGAGTGAACCCAGCGGGATGTGTTCCTCGGCCAGATAGGCATCGACCAGGCGGTAACGGTTCGAGGTGCCCTTGATTGGAATTCGGAGCTGTAGTCGGGCTGCGTACTGAAGGCTGTCCCTGTAGGCTTGTTCCTCGAAGCGCATCAGCGAACGGGCATACATCAGTTGGGTGCTCTCGCCATCATCCGGCAGCGCTTCCGGGCTCCAGCCGTTGCCGATGCATTGCACCATAAAGCGCAGGGATTCAACCCAGGCGCCATGCCAGTCGCGATCGAGGTAGCTGTGCGCTATAGCATTGTGCAGCGCACCAAAAGAATGCATGGGATCGCCGGTACTGATGACATCACCCAGTTCCCAGCGACGAACATAATTGACCCAGTGAAGCGGCAGTTGTTCGGCGGGAACACCATTGATGCGCGCTAGGAACAGAAAAAGCGCCAGGCAGCTATCCGGTGAGGCATCTTCGACCACAAGCTGGAATTGGCTGAAGAAGCTTTCGGGCCGTGAGTGTCCCTCCAGGCGCCGGTTCCAGTTTGCCCACAAGTTGCGGTCATCGCACAATACCAGGTCGCACAGGGATGCAAAGGGCTGCGCCACGCCCAGGGCAACGTGTGCCCCCTTGTTGTTCAGGCAAATGCCTTTGTGCTCAATGGTTTGGAAACCGTTGTCGTCGTCCGTGAACGGGGAGCGCAGCCAGTGCCCCATGCCGATGAATATCTGGTTCTGGGCTGGTTCATTGGACGGTGGTTCGGCCAGTACAGGGGGAGGCCTGGCGGCTGAGTCCTCTCTGGATGGACCGGCTGAGCTGCGGCCGGCCAGCACTTCGACTCCCTGCCGGAATTCTTCGATGAAATGCTCAAGGTTCCCCATCGTGCCTGCTCGTTGTCCGCGGATGCTGCCAACATGCCCCGCCTCGTCGCATCGCTGTTGGCCGGCAGACTTTGACTCTGCCCAGACCGAGGCTATACTGGTTTCGGGACAAATGCAATTCCACCTTCCGGGTGGAGCAGGCCCGAGGCCTTTCGGGTGTTCTTGCCAAGGGTGGATAAGGAAAACGAAATGAACGATCTTTCGCAATACGCGCTACAGGAGCGCAGATTGCCTGGATGGCTGGGTCAGAATTTTCATGCGGTCGATATGGAAAAGGCCTTCGCCGAACGCGTCCGCGGTTGGTTGGCGCATCTTGATCTGGATCAATGGGCGCCCGATCCGGATGCGTTGAAGATCCGGGTGATCGAAACTGGAGAACGGTTGCGATCGGCTGGTGACGCCTCGTTTTTGGGTTTGGCGGACTCAGGCAGCAATATCTGTCTACTAATCAGACCGGGAGACTATGTCACTTTAGTGCATGAGCTCATGCATGTCCTGCCCGATATTCAAGGCAGCATGCTGGCGGATGAACCGGGTGCCTTCGCCATGGGCATCCATTGCGGCTCCGATCTGGAAGGGGAGTTGAACAAACTGTTCGGCTCGGACAGCTATTCGTCCGGGCAGAAGCGCAACGGTCGAATCGCTTGCGAGGCCTTGCTGGTCATGGGCAAGGCGGTGTTTCCCGTTCTGGCGCAGATCAAATCGAGCACCTCAACACCTCAGTTTCTCGATCAACTGCGCGTTCGAATTCGTGATTTCCAGCAGGAAATCTCCCGCCGCGGGATGTCCGGCGTGGAGTACTTGCGTGAGTACCATGGCTTACCGGCCGCGGTCGGCGGTCGCTTGATGGAGGCTTCCGGCGAGGACGATCAGTCCATCGTCACCAGCACCAGCGATGTGAAACGAAACTATATCTTTGCCAGCAAGGCATTGGCCGGGTTTTATCACGTCAATCTTCGCTATGATCTTGCAGAGAGCTTCCGGCGCCTTGAGCAGCACTTTGCGGACCAGGAAGCATTGACGCTGGCCAAGACCTTGTGTGAAGGATCCCGGGAAGTTTATGCCCTGACCCTGGAGTTTGGCCTGCCATTGCCGGTGATCTGTGCGTTGACCGAATACATGCTGATCAACGGGGCCGAGCGCGGCATCGAGTATGCCCGGGGAGTTCCGGATCTACTCCGCCTGTGCGGTCGCAAGGGGCGGCGTGGCGCTGAATTTCTCGCTCACGCTCTGGCTAATCCGGGATTGTTCGACATTCTCACCCTGGGTAATTGGGCAGAGGCTCTGCTCAAGGTGTTTCAGGAGGAGCCGGACGTCTGCCATGAGATGATTCGCCTGATTCAGTCGATTCAGTGGCGGCATCGCGTCAAGGAAAGCTCTCAGTCCAGACCTTTCGCTCATATTGCTCTGCGGGATGGACGCTTCCAGAGTATGCGATCCGTGGAAAAGGCCGAGATTTTGGTGGCCGGTGCATTGCTTTTTTCTTTGCCTAATCCATTGAAGTTGGAATTGGGTTTTTCGAAAAGCAATCTTCGCTACATCGACTGCTCATCTGCGACGGTCGCTCTTGTGGACCGGATGCTTGAGCTTTCGAATGATCATTTTGACTCTCTTGGTGCGGCCAACCCGTCCGATTTGGCCAGGAAGATTCTCAATCGTGCCCGCGAACTTGAAAGCCGCCTACAGCTCCCTGAGCCTCAAGCGATTATCAATCTGGATCAGCAGGACAGCGGCCATCCCTGGTCCAGTGACAATCCCGAGCACGAAAACCGGCTGCGTGGCTGGTGGCAGGACGTCAAGGATGGTTTCATGACCGAGCCGGAATTTCACGAGCGCAGGAACCGTCTGACTGGCGGATGAAATTCAATAGTGAGAAATATTGGTTCGACATGCCCGGGTGCTGTCAGTTAGAATCGAGGCGGGAAAGCTTGCCCATCGAAGGGCTCAGGTTGCAAATTCTTAAGTGGTTGAATAAGAAGCCTTATTTGGCCAATGGTGGTCACTGTCTGCCCTGGGGAGACGGATTTCGGTAAGTGAAGATGATCAGACAGGGGACATCGGTGAGGTGAAGCGATCCTGGCAGACAGTTGCTGCAATGCTTGCCTGTTTGTCGTTGATCGGCATGTTGTTCTCTGCTCAGGCGTTGGCTTCATGTGAGGGATTCGGAATCGGGTCTGCCGGTTTGGAAGGAGCAGAAGAGCGACAGTCCATTCGAGGCCAGTTCGCAGACAATGACTTTGCCGGTGAGGTGCTGTTTGCCCCTGGCAGCGCGGAACTGAGTCCGGAGGCCAGAGAACGCCTCAGAACCTGGCTGAATTGCCTGCAGAGCGAAGGCATTCCGGTTTTTGAAACCTACATCGTCGGACATACCGATATCACCGGCCATGCCGATCCACGAATTCGTCGGCAGCGCAACCAGGAGCTCTCGGAAGAGCGCGCACGTTCCGTGTACCGATGGCTTCAATCCCTTGGTTTTCGGGCGCAGGGGGAAGTGACGGCCATTGGTCGCGGTGAATCCGAACCACTGTGCGTGCCCGGTCCGGGCGAGTCCTGGACGCCTGAATTGCATCGCTGCAACCGGCGCGTGGAAATCTTCATTTCCAGTGTCGAGGATTTTGATCCCCTTCTTCTAGCCGAGGCCCTGGGACTCAAGCTGGACTGGGAGAGTGATCCGACCCGGTCCCGGTTTGATCTCGGTGAGGCCGTGGGCATCACCGCGACCTTGCATCATCCCGGCGGTTTCGATCCACGACGCGCACCAGAGTTCACGCTGATTATCGGTGAGCGCGAAATGTACCTGAGCCCGGACCGGCGTCCCGTCGATGGTGAGAACTGGCGAGCCCGCGGTCAGTTTGAGCTGGACAGAACCGGGCGCTTTGAAATCAATGTGGCGGCAACCCTTGGTCAGAAACGAGCCGAGGGGCGTTCTCGGACCATCGAAGTCGAATTGCCCGAATACGGTCTTCAATGGCAAATCGACCCGGAAGGATCCCGGTTCGATGTCGGCCAGGCAATGTCGGTGACTGCCGAGCTGAACAATCCCGGCGGTTTTGATACTAGGAGGACGCCGCAATTCACACTTCACCTTGGGGAACGGGAATTTCCCCTGCGATCGGACCGGCGTCCTGTCGATGAAGAGAATTGGCGCGCCACGGGTCAGGTTGAGTTGGATGAGCCCGGGCGTTTCGAGCTCAACGTCCAGGTGATGCTGGACCCGGTGCACACCGAGGGACGACCCCGAACCATTGATGTCGAATGGCCCGAGTACGGGCTGGCCTTGCAGCCAGTCTGGAATGATTGTCCCGCCTGCGATGCTTCTACAGCCAGTGTGATCGTGGATGACTTGCCGGCGCGCGGTTTCATTGACGTATTGCCGATCGAAATGTACGCCGAGACCGAGCCAGTTCAGGTCGAACTTCAGGTTGAGGGCCTGCCCGAGGGGATTCGTCTGGTTGGACCTGGCCGAATTTCCCTGGACCATGCCAGCCCGTCAACCACGGTTGAGCTGACCCGAACAAGGCTGGCCCAACCCTTGATAGTGCAAGCAGGCCGAAATTACCAGCCAGACCTGGGCGAGCGTTCGACCTTCCGGCTGATCCTCGCCCACCTAGAATCCGGGGCAGCTGCGGAGCTTGAGTTGTATCTGGAGCGCGCACATGAATTCGGACTTCACACCGACGAAGCCTGGAGTATTGACCTGGCTACGATGATGCCCGGTCAACACCGAATTTCACCGGTAGTTGATGGCCAGCGCATTCATGTAGAACCGGGTTTTGAACTATCGCTGGACGGGCTTCCTGCATGGTCCAGCCTTCGGCCGGTTGATGAAGACCACGAGGCCTGGGTCATCGATTATAAACTGCCCTGGTGGATGAGCCCGGCATTCATTACACCGCAAACCCGCGTCATTGACGCGAGCCTGCTTGTGGGGGACTCAGTTCGCACCACGGAACAGTTCCAACTGAACGTTCAATCATCCGTACCACGCTGGCGCTTGTGGTTGAACTGGCTGTTGAAAGTGATTGCGATACTGCTTGTGCTTTTGTGGCTGTTCGGAATGTGGCGTAAGCCCCGCTTTGATAAGTCGGCCAGTATTACTCGTGAGAATCCTACTACGGATCAGAGCGTGCCACGCCAGCTTCGTGCTTCCTGGATCAGCCGCTTTGTTATTCCCTTCAAGCCTGAAAAGGCCCGACTGTTTGGTCTCACCTGGTTGGCTGGGACGAGTCGCGGCCATGTAAGGTTGCTCTGCCCCAGAGGAGTCCATTTAGAAGTGGATGGGCAAGAAAAAGCGGGCGCAGGTGAAAGGGCAGAGATGATTTTTGCGAACCAGGCTGTATCCATCCAGGGCCGGCCGTATAGATTCTACTACGAAGTACGATAAACGGAGGTTTTCATGAGCATTGCACCGACTTTGATGATTGGGCTGGGCGGGGTGGGTTCCCGAATTGTGGATACGCTATACAGCATGCTACCAGAAGAACAACGAAAGAATGTTGTGATTCATGCCATTGACACCAATCACAACGATCTTGGCCGTTTAGAGCATCTGAATAGGGATTCCATGGATCAGATTGGGTCTCCACTGACCGTAGGAAAATATGTATCGGGTCTGGAGAGAGCAGGGCTCAAAACAACTTTGGATCAATGGTGTCCAGAGAATATACCGCCACATATCACGATGTCCGAGGGTGCAGGTCAAACACGATCGGTCGCCCGAATTGCATACCATGCAACTCTAAGGAGAGAAGGGAGATTGCCGAGGCTTGAAAGTCGCCTACCGGAGCTATTTGAAATAGGAAAACAGAATAACATTACAAATACGCGTGTGATGATTGTTTGCACACTTGCTGGCGGCACAGGTGCCGGGACTTTTTTGCAAACTGCACTCTACATAAGAGAGCTTTTGGCTCAAATGCGGCCCGGTTCGCATACGCTGGTCAGAGGGGCTTTCATCTTGCCGAGCATGGCGGAGCGTTTCAACGAGATCGAATTCGAACGGGACCGAATGAGCGCTAACGGATATGCCTGCCTGAAAGAGTTGAACGCCATGTTGTTGAGTGAAAATCGTCCCAACGTCCAGCTTGAGTACCGGCCTGATCAGCTGATGGATTCAGAGGGCCGAGTCAACCTGTCAGTTCCCCAGAGTCCTCCGATCTTCAGCACCGTGTTTGTATATGAGGACTCCACCAGGCGAGGGGACCATCTTCGCAGTTGGAATCAGTACGAGTCGCAGGTGATTGAAACGCTCTTTCTCCAGTTTTTCAGCCCTAGTGCTGATAAAAACTTTTCCCAGGAAGACAATATTTTCACGGTCCAAACTGGAGCGAACAGTAATCGGGTTTTGGGGAGCTCAGGAACTGCGACCATAGAGTTTCCACGATCAGAGCTTATTGAATATTTTTCACTGCATTGGAGTAGGACTCTGATTGGTGAGGAATGGCTGGCGATGGACAACGCTTACAGGGATCAACGTAGGACGTGGCAGCAAGAAGGAGCATTTGGGGCCGGACCTGTCCGGAGTGAAATATATGTTGATCACATGAAACATGAAGCAGACCAGCGCCCACCAAAAAGTTTCTTCCAACATCAATGGCGTTCATTGTTCAAGCATGAAGGAGAGCTCGGTGAGGTCAAAGGCGAAAAATCAGTCTTGTTTCTGGATCAAGTAGACGCCAGAATCCACGAGATACTCGAAGGCTCGAAAGCCTACAAGGAGGCTAAAGCGCGATTCAATGTTCCGAATGATTTACATGAATCGGCTGAAAGCCATATTGAGGAGCAGATTGCTTCGGGAGAGGCCGATCTCGCTTACTTCCGGCATGTAGTTGAGAGGACTGTTGGAGATCTTGTATACAGGTTAATCAATGATTTTGTGTTATCCGCAGTTGATCAGGAGGGTGGTTGGCCTGACTATTCCCTGGTGCAATGGATGCGGGGAGCTGATGGCCCACTCCACCCGGTAGCCCTCAGGTATTTTCTGTATCGAGTTGAAGAGATCCTTGACTGCCGTATAGCCAAAGATGCAACTCATGAAATGTCTGAGCAGAACCGGTATCGGGCCCAGAGAGCCAGGGTAGGTCGGGCAGCGGGTCTGCAGGATGAACTGGCGCGGCGAGATCTCGCCGTGCGACGATATGACGAGCAATACAACGTGCCTGATACTGGAATTACAGAGCAAGCAGTTGATCATGTGGCTCGCGCTTTGGAGCAGGGTATGTTGGGGCGTTTATTCCGAGGTAATCAGATTAAGGCATTTGCGCGTGAGTATATCAACAAGAGCCGTGCGCAATACCATGAGATCCAGCAATATGCTCATTGTAAGATTAGATTATCGGTTTACAAGGAGCTGCTTGCTGTCATTAATCAACTCACTAGTGCTTGGGAGTCTTGTTTTGATGCGCTTCCCGCTCAATTGGAATTGATGCGCGACAGAGAGGAACGTCTAGGACGACGCCATGATGAAAACATAAACCAAACGAAGATTTATGTGCTCGCATCAAAACAATGCAAGAATCTGCTATGGCAGGAGCAGGATTTTTCGAAGGTGTATGAGGGTGCGACGGCGTTCAGTAATGTCAGTCAAAGGATATACAAGGCTGCGTGCGAGCGGTACAAGAGAGAAAGTACAGGGAGGGTAATTCAGGCTGATGGTCTGTCTGAAACCGATGCTGAGAGCCTGGTTAGAACATTGAAAGAATGGTGCAATGAGTCGCTGCTTCATAAGAAGTTTATTGATTATGACGTTGTTCAGGCCATGAAGAAAGAGTCGCAAATTCACGGCCTTGATACAGATACGCATATCATTCAGCGCTTTTCAGATATTGACAACCGCGCTCAGCCATGGCTGAAGTATGACCATGAGGGACTGAGTCAAGAACATATGCGTCAGTACACCATGTGGTTTGTTCATCCTGACG
>PXEC01000027.1 GCA_003566255.1 Candidatus Peregrinibacteria bacterium
CTGAATGGGCTGCCCTTCGTCAGAAGAGTCTATGAAGGTCGATTTGACAGGGGAGGTTCGGGTACTCTTGAAGTCCACCTGGATTTTGGGTGAGCGGTCACGGACTTGAAGCCTGATCCATCCTGTTCCTTATCCGCTCATGTACTCTTCTTCACTGATCTCTGCCGGGGGAACTTCAAGACTATTGAAGTCAAAATATTTTGTGTGCACCGAAGTAGGGCTTATTGGAGTTCCGGCTTCTTCTTTTTCTCTTATGACTTGCCATGGAGGTAATATCCCATCGAATCCATATTCTGAAATACACAGCTTCTCCTCAATACTTTCCGGCAATTTACCACATTCGTAAATGTCCAAAGTTATCTTTTTTTTATCAAAAGCCGCTTCTTCAAAGAAGTGATGCATTATTTTAAAATCAATTTTTCCGGATCTGCCGCTTTCCACCATCCCCTCGTTTCCGACATACCAATTTCTCTCTTTGCCCTCTCCGTTTAGATTTAGAATTACCATTTCGTCCTGATTGTTTTTGACTTCTATTGCCATTTCCCAAAAATCTCTATCTCTGTGATCTGTTCCTTTCGTGAATGTCCCCCACTTTACTTCCAAATCCTCGTCTCTGTCTATTTTTCTCTCTCCGCAGGCGGTAAGTAATAATGCGAGAATCATCGCTCCCGCTAAAAAAGTTTTCATCTTCATAAGTGAATGGTTAATGATTTTTATTGATGCCTTATTTCTTTTATCACTATTTTTGAATAATTTTAAGTCCGCTTGCTTATTTTGGGTTCCCTCAGAAATCCCAGATCAGATGTAGATTTCTTTCGTTCTACTCAATCAGGTTTTCATTTTTATAATATATAAAAGCCTTTCAATATGGTATAATCCTTATCGTATAATTTTTACCCCTCTAGCTATGAAGTCACTCAAAATTTTAATTCCAATCATCGTTGTTATAGGTATTGCAGGTGGAGCGTATTATTTGCACGTAAATAATTATTTTTCGGACACCGACAAGCCGATTGATGACCAAGTCCTAAAAGAGATACAAGACGAAGATGAATATGTTGATGTTCTCGCCGATGTGGTTTCCGGATATGCTGATGCATACGTTCAACTTGCGCTTATTTTTAACACGGACCCGGAAAGGGTTGCTTTTGAAACTTGGCAGGGATGGGTTTCAGAAAATCTGGAAAAATGGCAAGAGGTTGAAAAAAATGCCGAAGCTGTAATTAAATATTTGGACAGTCAGGAAGATGTTGCTTCCGGCTTGTCTTTTTTGAGTACTGCAAAAGCTCATTCTTTTATGCCGGATAAAATCGAGTTTGACCCTGCTTCTGTTTTGCCGCCCCCGCAGGATTATCCACAGTTTGTCCTCCCTGTTATTGATTACGAAGGAGATGAATTTGAGACTGGAGCGCGTGAAATTGAAATTATCGACCCTTCCTTAAATTTGTATCATCAAGCGATAAAAACAGCTGAAGAGGCTCCAAAGGGAGAAAGTATAAAAGCGGTTATGGAAAGATTCGGTTATGAGGATGCCCGAACGGCCGCTTCACTACTTGAAAGTGCGCGTGATCTTGAAACAAGAAGGTGGGAAGATACCGCTGATGCAAATAACTTTCTTTCCAACGGGGCAACAACAATAAAAAACTCGTCTTTTACTACAGTGGCTGTTGTGGGAGTTGTAGTTACAGGAGGACAAGTTTTTACCGCCACAACGGCAGTCGGAAAGGTCTGGGCGGGAGTCAATGTGGCCTTTGGAGGAGCAGATCTTGTTTTGCAAGCCGGGGAGCAGTATAACACCATTATTGATAATCGCAGTGGAGCGACATTCTTTAGACAAGGCAGAGAAAATATAAGCCCCGTAAACAACGTACTTGGCTTTTTTGGCCTCACAAGCGGGGTAAGAGGAGGCAATCTTATAACTCTCTACGGGTATGGCGAATCAGCGGTAAAGTATATGGACGATATAGATCAAAAAAAGGAAGACACTACGATAGAAGAAGATAGACAGCTTTTTATGACCGATTTCGGAGATGGCCACCGTGAAGTTTCATTAAGCTACAATGGGAATTTTACAAATCCTTATGAGAATAATCCGGAATTGTTGATGGCCAGCCTTGAAGCGGTTTTCCCAAAAGGTGCGGTTTTAAAAGTTGATGATGTCTATATCAAAGTCGGTGACCCGGATGACATCAATCTCCTTTTGAGTCATTTGGATATTGATGAAATTGAAGAGGAAGAGGATGTGTACGAACCTGAGGATACTGAGCCCGAAACTGTTCCTGCGGATCCTCAAGAGCAATACGTTGAAGAAGGCTCGTTTTCCGGCAGTTACGTATTTACAGATCCTGCAACCGGAACAGACACAGTGGGAACCCTTAATTTTCGATTTTCTTCAGGTGGAGAAATTTCAGGTTCTGCAGAATTCTCATCAGAGGGATCCATAACAAGGATGGGGGTTGTCACAACTTTTAGCGGGTCTGGGTCCGCTCAAATAACGGGGTCTTACGACAATGTTAAAAACGAAATTTATATGGGCGGAAACTACAACCTTACATCCGTTTCCACAACAAGCGGACAATCCGTCCAGATGTCTGATTCCGGCACTATTGTTTTTGAAGGAACGATGTCCGAATTCAACGTTTTTAGCGGAGATGTTACTTTACAAACAAGTATGGGGCCGACACTAACGGCAACCTGGCGCGCTGATAAGAAGTGACGCAATATTAAAGAAAATATCAATTTCTGGAGCTGTGTGATGGAGGATGTTAGAACTTTCTAAGTTTCCCGAAACGCAGGGCGTCTTCCAACCACTGCAATTTCCCTTTTGTGCTAACTTTCTTCCACTGTTTGAGGGTTTCTATATCAAATATTGCCTTTTTTTGTTTTGTTTTCTTTTTCATAGATTTTTGA
>PXEC01000119.1 GCA_003566255.1 Candidatus Peregrinibacteria bacterium
TGAGGTAGTATCCTCGGAGGGATAATCCCCGGAATAGCCTTTATCTTTTCCAGATCTTGGAGATTTATCTTCCCGATGTAGAGATCTTCAAGCTGTCCACCAGACTCGATGAAGTTCTTTACCGTGTAGTATCCTTTGTAGTAGATGTAGTCTTTTGTAAATGCGCCTTTTTTGGAAGTATCGTAAAACCCCCTTTTTGCTTTCAAACAAGACCTGAATGCCTGTTCCTCCTCTACTCCGAGCTTTATCAGTTTGTCAAAAACCTCTGAAAACGAAAAATTTAACGATTCATATATGCATATTACATGTCCCAGTGCTTTTAAATTTTCCTCAAACGGTTCTCCTCTCTGTTGCTCAACGTTGTACATTGCCAAGCCTTCCTGCGTTTCCAGATAATTTGCGGTTCCCCTGCTAAAAATTTCATATGGCTGTTTTTTCCCGTTTTCGGCAGTCAGAATGTGCGTTTCTATTTCATGGACCGTTAACGCTTTTATCCTTCTTTTCGTGAATTCAACGCCCTCTTTTATAAAGAGTCTGTTATTTTTTCCCACCACGCAGTCGGCTACCATCCCCTCTTTTATTTTGACTCTCCAGTCGTCCATATTGTAGCTTTCCAATACTTTTTCAAATTCCGCGCGAACCTCTTCAGGATTGTATTTATAGCTCTCTTCTTCGTTTAGTGGTCTTATTTTTTTCAGGAGTTCGATGCATCTTTCCTTGTCCTCTTTGGTCGGCTTGCCATAGAGATCAATTGAGATTTTTGTAAACTCTTCTTCGTCCATTGATTCCAATAAACGGATTTTTTTGAAAATTTCTTGTTTCTTTTCTTCATATATTCGGCCGAGTGGAGAATCATCGGTTTTTATTTTTTGAAGTTCTTCCGTTAGTTCCAGCGGGTCAAATTTAAGTTGAGGATATTCGAATTTGGGATTGTACAGGCGGTTTCCGAAAAACTTCTTCTTCTCTTCCTCCAGATTTATCGGTCTGACATGGAATAACAGTTTTATTTTTGAATCGATCTTATTTATTTGTTGATCTGTTTCGATAAAATTCACTGAGGATGTATAACTTTTTTGTTCAGACTTTTTAGCTTCTCTCCCCCATTTTTCTGACGTTTCTTCTTGCTCTTGGGGGTCTATCAAAAAGTCTTTTAGGTCTCGTCTGCCTATTATCATCTTATAGCCTTTGTCTGAGATTTTTTCAACATCGACTACCGTTTGTAATCTTTTATCCTTCAATAAAAATTTTAGTTTCAGTGTGCTTTTTTCGTCGTCGTAATCTTCCGTATTATCCAACAATCCCGCGTTCAAGGCCGTCTCTTCATCTATTACACTGACTTTTTTGAGCGGATCCAGTTTTGCTTTTACTCTGAATGTGCCCGTCTTCTGGATCACTTCCGCCACCTCTTCCGCACCTATGATGTGCTTTCCGGATAATGAACGGATTTCTTTTTCCACTACGTTCCCGAACATATCCTTTGCGATCCGGACGCCTTTGGCGGGCGTGGTGACTCTTACTCCTTCGATTCTCTCCAGTCTTCGTCTTAATGGCGCTAGATTCGCGATCTGTACCGCAAGTCCCGCTCTCGCGTTTATTTCCAATAAAACGGGTCCGCTGTTCTTATCTATGCATATGTCCGCCGCGAGATATCCAAGGTTTGTTATCAACTGCACTTTTGACGAGATTTCCAGAATTTCGTCCCAATAAGGGATTTTCATACCCCTTATATCGCCCATGTTGTCGGGCAGAGTATCGATTATTCGGTCTCTGTGAGTGCAAAAAGTCGTTTCTCCCTTCGCGATGTCTATTCCCACTCCGACCGCCCCCATGTGAAGATTCGCTTTTCCCTCGGATTCCTTTGTGGGAAGTCTTAGCATCGCCATGACTGGGATCAGATTGTGAACCACCACTCTTATATCGGGTAGTCCGCCACAGGAATATTTTCCGAGCACATCATCCGCCACGATGAATTGTTCAAAAAACGCATAATCGGCGACGTTGGTGATTGAATATCTGCCGTCCAGGATGTCTTTGATGTGGGCCACCAGATCTTCTTTTGAAAGTTTCCGGTTTGACGCGGTTATGTAATGTTCCCCCGTTTTTCCCACTATGGGGATTATGCCCTCTCCTCCGAACCCCTGATTCGGTTTTATAACGAAAGAGTTTGGAAGCGCGTTGAAATCGAATTTATCTACTTCGCTGTTTTCTCTGATTATCGCGTATAATTTTGGAACGGGAATGCCTCTGGCAGACAAAAATTTCTTTGTCCTTATTTTATCGTCCGCCAATTTCACGGCCTTTTTGGGGTTGTACGGACGTGTGTATAGGAGGTTTCTTGCGTTTATGCCTAGAATTCCTTTGTTTTTTAGAAACATATTATTCTTCTATGTGTCGTAGGACTTCTCTAAAGCGCACTCTTTCAAGTACTCTTAACCCGCTCCACTTGCCGAGCAGAACATTGACCAGAATCAGCAGGAATACCATTTCCGGGTAATTGAGCATCAAGTCTTTAACAAATTCCATTTTGAACGCGAACAGACCCAGATTCACCTCTCCTCCGGCTACAAAATAGGCAATGATCGCGACGATTACCGTTTCAAGCATTATTGTCGTGGCGGACGAAAAACTCTTTTCCCCCTTGGAGCTTACGAATTTTTCCACAAGTGTACTCAAAATCAGCATTGGGAATATTGCTATCGAAAGGAACTGTGCGTCAAAAAGGTTCAGGTATATGCTTGCTATCAGCAAAAGCAGAAGCGAGAGTGATACCAGCGTTATGACTATCGCCATTTTTGGAATAAAAAGCATTCTTACCTGTTTGAGTAGCGGTTTGCTGAGAACTCCTATCACAATTGCTATCGCCAATGTCAAAAGTCCCGCGTAGAGACCGATTACAAGAAAGGAA
>PXEC01000041.1 GCA_003566255.1 Candidatus Peregrinibacteria bacterium
AAAGTGGTATTATAGTAAACGAGAAATCAATTAACCTCATTCTATGTGTAAAGGAATCAAAGCTCTTCTTGCCGGATTGTTGGCCGGCGCAACATTGGGAATACTTTTCGCCCCTAAGAAAGGAAAGGATATGAGACAGGGATTGAAAAAAGAAATCGATGAAGGCGGAACCGGTTTTAAAACTTTTAGATCCGCTTGTTGCGACGTGAGGGAGGATGTGGAAGAAACCTCAAAGAAGGTCGCGGAGGATGTTAAAAAATCCCCGAAATACAAGAAGGGTAAAAGAAAAGTGAAAAGAGTCGCGAAGCAAGCTGTAGCAAAAGCGAAAAGAAAGGCCGGGAAAGAGGAGTAAAAGAGAAAGGATTAACCTCCACGCAGGGATTCCATCATCTTAATCCTTTTGTCTATAAGAGAATTTGTGCCGATGTCAGGTCTGTGAAAAACAGGACCTTTAACCGAACGCGCGGCCATTTCCGCAAGCTTTTCGGCTTCTTTCAAATCCTCCGCGATCCCGACCATCGCCACTGCTCGTGATCCGCAAAGATATAATCCGTCATCCCCGGAATCCACGGATGCAAAATAGACCTTCACTCCGTCGGGAACTTCACCAATCTCTATTTTTTCATTTTTGACCGGATTATCGGGATACCCCTCCGGAACGACATATTTGCAAACGGTCGCCTTGTTCTCAAACTCAACATCTATATCGGCCAGATCCCCGGAAATTATCGCTTCGCAAATATCAACAAAATCAGTCTTGAGAAGAGGAAGGGCATTCATAGCTTCCGGATCTCCAAAACGGGCATTGTACTCTATCAATTTAACTCCGGTTTTAGTCACAATGAATCCACCGTACATTACTCCTTTGAAGTAGCATCCCGTTTCCTCAAACAAAGCTTTTGCCACATTTTTTGTTATGGCGGCCGCATCCTTTACATCTTCATTCGTTAAAAAAGGCAGTAGATGATCGGCATCGGAATAAGTTCCCATACCTCCCGTGTTGGGCCCCTTATCCCCCTCATAAGCTCTCTTATGATCCTGAGAAACAGGCATATGGACAACATTTTGACCGTCACAAAAACTCATTAGAGAGAACTCCTGACCAACCAATTTTTCCTCAACAACAACTCTGCCGCAATCTTTCAGACATTCAAGCGCGTATTTAATTCCATCTTCGGTATCCTCCAAATGATCTCCCTGCACCTTAACGCCTTTTCCACCTTTCAAACCATCCGCCTTGACCACAAAACCCGCCCCCTCAAGTTGTTCAAAAAAATTGTTCAGCCCTTCTTCGTCGTAGAACACTTTAAACAAAGGATTGCCATTGATTTTGTACTTCTCTAACAGGTCCCTCGTGAAGGATTTTGAAGATTCCAGTCTCCCAACAGTTTGCAGTGGGGAAGCACTGTGTATTTCGATATCCAGGAGCATATCCACAACTCCGGCTTCAATTGGAGCTTCCGGTCCCACAACAGCAAAATCCGGCTTAACTTCCAACGCGAATTCACGGATCGCATCAATATCGCAAACATCGGCCACAAGGTACTTGGAGCTCAATCCCTTTATTCCGGGATTCACCGCTCCGCCCACGGCATAAATCTCAACCTCATGCCTGCTTCTATCTAAAGCTTCAGCGATTGCATGTTCTCTGGCTCCATTCCCTATAAGCAAAATTTTCTTCATTAGAGTAAATTAAGTTGGCTTTCGTTCGGGTCATCGTTCAAAAAAGATTCGGGACCTTTGTCCAGAATTCTGCCTTCGGCATTTTTTCTCAACACTTCATCGTCCACGTCTCCGGTTTTATAAACTCCGTCAAAACAGGACATTTCCAGGTCCTTTATCTTCGGATTGCCCTCTATACAAGCATCCAGCATGTCCTTCAGATCCCCGTAAAACAACGCGTCCGCCCCTATGAACTTTCTGATGCCTTCCGTATCCAGGTTCACGGCGATCAATTCGTCTTTTGTCGCCAGGTCTATCCCATAAAGATTGGGGCTGATCACCGGTGGTGAATATGAGGCGAAGTATATTTTTTTAGCGCCCGCATTTCTCACCAACTCCACTATTTTTTTTGATGTGTTTCCCCTGACGATACTGTCATCGATCAGCAAAATTTTCTTGCCTTCGATCTCCAACGGCATAGGATTTAGCTTATATCTGATGGATTTTCTTCTTATTTTTTGGCCGGGCATGATGAAGGTCCTTCCTATATATCTGTTTTTGATAAGCCCTTCGCTGTATTTTATCCCCATTTTATGCGAAATGGCGATTGCCGAGGTTCTTGCGGAATCCGGAACTGGCATCACAACATCGATGTCCAGATTTGCCTTTTTGATCTTTTTGACTAGCTTTTCTCCCATTCTGATCCTTGATTTGTATACGGAGATATCGTCCAAAATCGAATCGGGTCTTGCGAAGTAGACATATTCAAAAGCGCAGGGGATACGTTTCTTTTTAAGTATTGTTTTTCTGTGAACGGTTCTGGTGTTTTCATCTATAAAAATCGCCTCTCCGGGACCGACATCGCCAATCATCTCAAATCCCAAAATGTCCAGAGTCACGGACTCCGATGCGAAAATATATTCCTCCTTCAGCCCTACTGTTCGTTTTCCAAAAATAAGAGGTCTTATACCGTAAGGATCACGGAAGGCGACCATCCCTTGCCTCGCTATGTAAGCCACCGAACTGTAAGCTCCGTTACATCGGGCAAATATGCTCTCAACGGCTTTCCAAACGTGGTGAGGTTCAAGTTTGTTGGGATTTTGACGAGTTAAAGCCTTACTGAAGATATTAAGCAAAACTTCACCGTCACTGTCCGAATTGACCAAACGGTGATCCTTTTCAAAAAGTTCCTTTTTAAGCTCCAAAGAGTTAAAAATATTTCCG
>PXEC01000050.1 GCA_003566255.1 Candidatus Peregrinibacteria bacterium
CGATGAAAAAGAGAAGGGTAAGAAAGCGATAATGTATGGTGTGATCGGGATGATAATGACTCTTGTGGCGTGGGCGGTGGTCAATATATTTATCGCGCTTTTGACCAGACTTTAGGCTAAAAGCCCCCCAGTTTTTATCGCGCCAGGAACGGCTGTGCTATTCGGTTCCCCCATGGGGCACCGGCGGACGGCTTTTTCCAGCGAAAAGCCTGCCTTGACCTCGCGAAAACCGCCCCGCCAAAGGCGGGGACCAAGCCGTTTTTCGCTCGGACATGCCCCTTTGGGGAACCGAATAGCATAGCCGTCTAGTTAACGACCGGAAAAACTAACGGCTTTTTAGGTCTTAGGCCATTGTCTTTTTCCAGTGATCCCATTTTTCTCCTAGGTACTTTTTGAATTTTTTACGAAATTCTTTTTCGTCGAATTTCTCCGCGTGGGCCCTGATTGTTTCCGGGTCAAATTCATCCTTTTGGCTCATATATTTTTCTACGGCTCTTTTTAGTTGAATGGGGGTTTGTTTTTTGAAGAATACCCCAGTTTCGTTTTCTATGACGCTGTCCAATGCTCCTCCTTTCCCCAAGGCAATTACCGGTCTTCCCGATGCCATAGCTTCCAAGGGGATTATCCCAAAGTCTTCTATCTGCGGAAAAATCAATGCTTCACACTCCCTGTATAGAATCTGCAATTTTTTGTCGTTCACGTATCCCAGAAATTCTATGTTCTCTTTCGCTCTGCTTCGCAGGTCTTCTTCCATTATCCCTGTCCCCGCTATTTTCAGAGGCAATCCGGTTTTGTTAAAGGTGTCCACAATAAGATCGAATTTTTTATATGGAATCAATCTTCCGACCGCCAAAAAATATCCGCCCGTTTCGTTTGATATTTTGTAATCTTTTTTATTTATCATCGGGTGGATGACCGTGGACATCTTGTTGTAATATTTTTCTATCCTCTTCTTTGTGGTGTTGGAATTTGCGATGAAGTAATCCACCCTTTCCGCGGAGAGCCTGTCCCACATCCGTATTTTATGAATCCTTTTCTTCCCGATGTGTTTCAGAACACGATTCATCTTGTACTGGTTGATGTACTCATGCCAATTGTCCCAGGCGTATCTCATCGGCGTGTGGCAATAACAGATGTGGAGGGTTTCCGGTTTTGTTATTATCCCCTTCGCGCATGAGTGTGAACTGGAAATGACGATATCGTAATCGCTCAGATCGAAAAGTTCATAAGCGTGAGGCATCATGCTCAGATATAGCTGATGCTTTGTTTTCGCGAATGGCATCTTTTGTATGAACGATGTTTTTATTTTCGCGTTTTCGAACCCTTTGACTTTTTCGTGATTGAACACGGATGTAAAGATTGTCGCCTCGGGGAACATTTTGTGAAGTACAAGATTCACTTTTTCCGCTCCTCCGGGATTTGTCATCCAGTCGAAAACCAGTGCGACTTTTGCGTCTGAAAAACTCATGCTGACAATTTACCCCAGATTTTTACAATTTGAAAGTGTCTTCTTCCTCTTTTTTCTCCGAAGGCGGAGGTTGTGGCGCCTTTGGAAGTTTTGGTTGTTTGAATTCTTTGCCCTCTTTTTTCAATTGCTCCTTTATTTGTCGTTGAACTTTTTGAAACATTTCTTTCTCCGCCACGTATCTCGAAATCGTGTTTTTTTGATCTATTGAAAGATTTTCGTTTGTTTTTACCACCGTTCCCAAAACCTTTCTGTAGATGTCTTTTTTGTCCATCGCGTCCATGGCTCTGGATTTGAATAATTTCACGACGTTGTTATCGGGATCTCGTTCAAGAAGTCTTTCGCAGACATGCAGTACGTCCACATATTTTTTCTCTTTGAACCACATTCCAAGCAGCTCAACCACAACATCTCTGTCTTTGGATGCTATTGTCGCGGGCTTACGGGTTGTCGGGTCGCTTAGTAATATGAGTCGTCCCGCTTTTCGTTTTAGTAAATATTGGAGATAAAGATACCCCAGTACGTTTATGGCGATGACCGGCATGACTTGTCCCAGTTCTAGCAAATAATTCACGGTGAAGTGTAGTATCCCCGCCCAGGAGAAACCTTTTATCACGACCTTCTGGCGAAACCCCTCGCTCATGGGGAGTCTGAATAATTTGGCGATGATTTTGCTTATTGTATCCTCTTCGCCCGATAATTCTTTTTGCTTATTTATGACCATCGCAAATTTTCCGATGCCGTAGTAATAACCGAATATCCCGGTGTACATAATGTGTGCCGCAGTAGTGAATAAGGATCTGAATATATACATCCCCACGAGTTCTCCGGTGCCTATAAATCCCCAAAATGTGGCCAGATAATAAATATTTTCACCGAATGAAAATCCCAACGCCGCCGCGATACCGTAACGCATCGCGTCGTTGATCTTGTTGATCAACAATGTTTTTTTGTCTATCGTTTTTACTACATACAGTTTTATTACTTCTTCCAAAACGACGAAGAGAAGCGTCACCCCTATGACCACAAGCATTGGTGACTCAAAAACCGTTTCAATGAAGTTTAATAAATTCAGGCTGGGATATTTTTGCCAAAGTACTTGGATCCCCAGCATCGCGGGCGCGGTGAAACATCCGAGGGCGAATACCAACAAAAGAGTTTTTTTCCCTCCTTTTTCACTTTTGGAAAATATGTAAAGCCATATCGCTATCGGAATTGCCGATATCAGTGTTGATACTCCTAAAAGAAATGCTGGGGTATTAGGCATTTTGGCCTAGCTCAATTTGAATGTTTCGTCTTTTTCGCCGGCGGTCTGTTCCGGTTCTGCGGGGGCTTCCGGTTTTGGTTCCGCTGGTGCTTCCGGTGTTGCGGGTGCCTCGGGTTGAGGTTCGGCTGGTTCCGCAGGTGTTGC
>PXEC01000140.1 GCA_003566255.1 Candidatus Peregrinibacteria bacterium
AATTAAATCTTCAATTTCGTCAGGTTTTAATTTAGGATATTTCATTTTTATTTTTTTCCTAACTTCATTTACAAATTTAACTGAATCTTTTAATCCTTCCTTACGATGCACGTATTGAGAGCACCAGACAGCAAGTCGTTGATCAAATTTCGAAAATCTCGTCCTTTTTGGAAATTAAGAAAAAAAGGCGACGTGCTATGAGAAAAATGAGGGTTCCTAAAGGGGATGACTTTGGTTTTTGGGAGCCTCCGGTTCCTTCTCCGGACGAGTTGAGAGAATCTTTCCCCGGTAGCGAATTTTATCGTTATCTTTTGGAGATGGAATTGGCCGGTATAAAAATGGATGTTAGAATGACGCTTCAGCCAATTCTTACTTTGTTATCGGGGGCAATGGAGACAGACTCAAGTTCCGAGTCTTTGCTGGTTTTTAAAGAAAGACTTTTTTCCGCGATGAGAAGTCTCGGGATTTACTTTGAGAATTGATTATTTTTCGTCTTTGCCTTTGTCCTCGTCTTTACCTTCGTCTTCTTCGACAACTTCCGCGTCCACTACGTTTTCATCGTCTTTTTTGTCCTTCTTTTCTCCTTTTTGATAGACTTTTGTGCCGTCGTCTTCTTTCGTTCCCTCGGCTCCGGGTGCTGTTCCGGTGTTTTTGTAGATTTCCGCGCCGATCTTTTGGATTTCGGAACTTAACGCCTCGTATTTTTCTTTGATGTCTTCCACTTTTGCGTCTTTTTCTTCAAGGACTTTCTTAAGATTGTCTATTTTTTCCTGGACCGGTTTTTTGATGTCGTCAGAGACTTTATCCCCGGCATCTTTTAATGCTTTTTCGGACTGGATTACCAGTGATTCGGCTTTGTTTCTGAACTCTATCATTTCTTTCTTTTCCCGGTCTTCTTCGGCATATTTTTCCGCTTCTTTTTTCATTTTTTCCACATCTTCATCGGATAGGTTTGAGCTTCCGGTTATGCTTATTTCCTGTTCTTTTCCGGTTCCCTTATCCACCGCTTTCACGTTCAGAATTCCGTTTGAATCGATATCAAAGCTTACTTCTATTTGGGGAACTCCTCTTGGCGCCGGTGCTATTCCTTCAAGAGTAAATTTCCCTAGTGATTTGTTGTCTGCCGCCATTGGTCTTTCTCCTTGAACTACGTGAACTTCAACCGAAGTTTGATTGTCCGCCGCCGTTGAGAAAACTTGGGATTTTGAAGTTGGAACCGATGTATTTCTTTCTATTAGGGGTGTTGCAACTCCTCCAAGTGTTTCTATTCCCAGGGTTAAAGGTGTGACATCGACAAGAAGAACGTCTTTAACGTCGCTGTCTCCGGAGAGGATTCCTCCTTGTATCGCGGCTCCCATCGCCACGACTTCATCGGGGTTTATTCCTCTGTGTGGTGTTTTTCCGAAAATTTCTTCCACTTTTGCTTGTACTGCTGGCATTCTTGTTGATCCTCCCACCAAAATCACTTCGTCTATATCGCTTTCAAAAATTTTCGAATCTTTCATACATTGTCTGCAAGGTTCCACAACTCTCTCTATCATGTCTGAAATCAGATCTTCCAATTTTGAACGCGACATTTTGGTTTCAAAGTTTTTGGGGCCGTCTTTTCCAACTGTCAAATAGGGGAGAGAAATTGTTGTTTCATGCAGAGATGAAAGTTCTATTTTCGCTTTTTCCGCTGCTTCTTTGATTCTCTGAATCGCCAGTTTGTCTTCCGATACATCTATTCCCTGTTCTTTTTTGAATTCGTCTATTATCCATTGCATTATAATTCTGTCGAAATCGTCTCCTCCAAGTTGGGTGTCTCCGTTTGTGGCTTTTACCTGGAAAACACCTTCTCCGAGTTCAAGGATTGAGATATCAAAGGTTCCTCCTCCAAGGTCAAAAATCGCCACTTTCTTTTCTCCTCCTTTTTTGTCTATTCCGTATGCCAAAGCTGCCGCCGTTGGTTCGTTAATAATCCTTTTTACTTCCAATCCGGCTATTTTACCGGCGTCTTTTGTGGCTTGTCTTTGGGAGTCATTGAAGTAGGCAGGAACTGTTATTACCGCTTCTTTGACTTCGTGCCCCAGGTATGATTCCGCGTCCGCTTTCAGTTTTTGTAGGATCATAGCGGCTATTTCCGCCGGTCTTTTTTGTTTGCCGTCCAGCATTATTTCAACTTCTCCGTCTTTTCCTTTTACGCATTTGTATGAAACTTTTGATATGTCTTCTTTACACTCGTCGAACATTCTTCCGATAAATCTTTTTGAAGAATAAATTGTGTTGTCCGGATTTGTGGCCGCTTGGTTTTTCGCGGAAACGCCCACTCTTCTCTCACCGTCTTTTATGGCGACTACGGATGGAGTTGTTCTTGCTCCTTCCGCGTTTGGCATTACTGTTGCTTCTCCTCCTTCCATTACCGCCATGCAGCAGTTTGTTGTTCCAAGATCTATTCCTATAATTTTAGACATAATTCAATTTGGTTAGTTTATTTTTTGATAAAATTAGCAATCCTTATTATAGAGTGCTAAACAAAAGAGGTCAAGAGTCTTTTTTCTCTGGGGGAGTTCCGTCTCCAACTTTTACTTTTGCGTGGCGGATTACTTTGTCTCCCAACTTGTATCCTTTTTCAAAAACTTCCACCACCTTGTCTTTTTCTCCGGGGCCTTGAGCCAGAGCTTCGTGCAGTTCCGGATTGAAAGGTTGGTTTAGCGCTTCTATTTCCTCCAATCCGAAATCCAGGCAAATTTTCTTGAGTTCTTTGATGTTCATCTCCATTCCTTCCATCCATTTGTCCGCTTCTTTCGGGGCGTGTTCCAGCGCGCGGTCTATGTTGCTTATTACGGGAAGGAGCGTGAGGATGAGATCCATGTTCGCCAT
>PXEC01000036.1 GCA_003566255.1 Candidatus Peregrinibacteria bacterium
ATGAAATTGAAGATTTGAAAGAAGAGGCGGGGCTTTGAGGGAGTTATTATCGGGAGGAAAAATCGGTCTGGACGTTCTTCCGTTCTTTTTCTTCGGAGAGCTGGAAAAATTCTTTTTTCTTGAAGCCGAACGGGCCGGCCACCAAATTATTGGGAAAAACTTCCATTTTTGTGTTGAAATCCCTGACCACCGCGTTGTAATAGCGGCGTGACAGCTGAATATGCTCTTCAATTTCGGAAAGGGTATTTTGAAGATTTAAGAAGTTTTCGTTCGCTTTTAGGTCCGGGTAATTTTCCGCGACTGCGAAAAGGCTTTTTATGGTGTCTGTAAGCGCGTTTTCAGCGGCTTCCTTTTGTTTCACGTTTTTGGCGTTGATAGCCTCACTTCTCATCTCTGTTACTTTTTCCAGAGTTTGTTTTTCATGAGCCGCGTATCCTTTTACGGTTTCAACCAGATTCGGAATTAAGTCGTGACGTCTTTTCAATTGAGCGTCGATATCCGCCCATGCCGAATCCGCTTTGTTTTTAAGCTGAACCAATCCGTTGTATATCATTACCAGAAAAGCGGCTAGCAGAGCCAGAATCAGCAGTATGTAAATAAGCATGTTTTTTGATTATGAATGTTCGAAAGCGATTGTATCAGCTAAGTATTGATTTTTGAAAGATATATTTCTCCTATCTTATCTCCGCAAGCCACGTTATCCAGCCAGTTTTTTATGAATTCCGGGCGGCGATTTTGATATTTTAGATAGTACGCGTGTTCCCAGACATCGATTACCATTATCGGGATCATTTCTTCCATCAAAGGTGTGTCGTGGTTCGGGGTGGAGCTGATTTGCAGTTCTCCGCTTTTGTCTATGGAAAGCCATGCCCATCCACTCGCGAATCTACTCACGGCCGCTTCCGTGAATTCTTCTTTGAACTTTTCAACTGTTCCCCATTTCTTTTCAATATCCTCTTTCAGTTTTCCTGAAACGGATTTTGCGTTCGGGGCCATTATTTCCCAGAAAAGCGAATGACTGAAATGCCCGCCTCCGTTGTTTCTGACTGATGTGCGGATGTCTTCGGGGACCTCTTCAAGATTTTTTAGCATTTCTTCCAAAGGCATTTCTTTCAGATTCGGATGGTTTTCCAGAGCATCATTTAATTTATCGATATAAGTTTGGTGGTGCTTTGCGTGGTGGATTTCCATTGTTTGAGCATCAATATAAGGCTCCAGGGCGTTGTACGGATAGTCCAGAGGGGGAAGTTTTTGCATCATTTTGAGATGGTTATAGAATGGAATCTGAATTCGGAAAAAATTTTAACAGGATTCTTTTGTTTTGGTCAAAGTTCGTTGGAACTTTTTTGTTTATGGCTTATAATTGCGGTATGAGCAAGGCGAAAGGAAAAGTTTTGGATGAGCATGGAGCTACGGTTTCTTATAATTGGCTTGCTGATTTTATGTACGCGGGGATGGATGGCGCGATATCCGCTTTTGCCGTTGTTGCGGGAGTTAAAGGGGCGAGTTTGTCTCCTTCAATTGTTCTGATTTTGGGATTTGCGAGTTTGTTCGCGGGAGGATTTTCCATGGCTGTTGGAAAATTTTCAAGTGATAAAGCGAAGTTGGAGCAATATGAAAAAATAGAGAAGGTTGAGTTTGAACATCTTGAAGAAAAGCCCCATGGGGAAATTAAGGAAGTCCGTGAGATCATGGCAGGATACGGATTTAAGGGGAAGGATTTGGATCGTGCTACGGATATTATAACCGCCGATCCGAAAAAATGGGTTGATCTTATGATGAGAAATGAATTTCACATGACAAAAGAGCATATCACTCCGTGGAAGGGTGGAGTGGCCACTTTTGTTTCATACATTTTGATAGGGTTTATCCCATTGTTCGGATATGTTTTTGGTCCGGCTATGTCTTTATCCGCTGATAAGGTGTTTTTGCTGGCTTGTTTTTCCACTCTTGCCGCTTTGTTTGTTGTGGGGACGATAAAGGCGAAATTTACCGCCAGAAATTGGATTCTTTCCGGGCTGGAGACGGCTTTTATAGGAGGATGTGCCGCGGTTATCGCTTATGCTGTGGGATATTTGCTTAAAGGTTTGGCCGGTGGAGTGATTTGAGAATTTGAAGAGTTTTTTTCGCCGTTTTTTCGAAAGTGGGGATTTGGGATGGAGGGTTTAGTCTATTTTTTTTGATGTGCTTGAGCATAAGAGTTTTCAGTTTTTGTTTGTCTGTCGGATCGAAGAGGGATGCTCTATTTTTGTAAACCTCTTTGAGGGCGCCGCCTGTCGAGCAAATTACGGGGATTCCGTACTGCAGAGCTTCCATTGGAGGTAATCCGAATCCTTCGTAGATTGATGGATATACGAATATGTCCGCATTTGAATACAGTTTTTCTTTTTCTTCTTCGTTCACGTATCCGGGAAGGATTACGTCCGGTGTATTTTTCGCTTTTTCCAGTATTTTTTTTGCTTTCCAGCCTGTTTCGCCCGCCAGGACAAGGTTGTGTGGTATTTTTTTTTCCTTCTTCAGTTCCGTGAATGCGTCTATGAGGATTTCAAGGTTTTTACGAGGTTCTATCGTGCCGAGGTACAGAATGTATGGCGGACGGGTTTGCTGTTCCGGATTCGGGGTTTGGGGAGGCTTGTTTTGCTGAAAAAGACGGTCCCAGGACTGTCTTTCGCGGTTTGGAAGGCCCAGCGGGATGACTTCTATTCTCGTTTCTGTATCGCAGTAGTTTAGGATGTCTTTTTTGTTCCTTTTCGATGCCGTTATTATTAAATCCGCTTTCTTCAGAGCTTTTTTGAGCAAGAGTCTGTGGATTATCGTGCTTTTTTTTATGTGAAATTTTGGGAAGAGGATGGGGGTGAG
>PXEC01000097.1 GCA_003566255.1 Candidatus Peregrinibacteria bacterium
AGCAATTTTTCTTTCTTTCTTGACCTGAAATCCTCGCCGGGTTTACGCGATGTATCAATCAGCCGGTACCATTTCATTCCCTCGTGCTGCGGAAGATCGACAACCGCTCCCCGGTGATGCATATTAAAGACAAAAAATAGATAATAATTCCCCGGAGCAGAAGGCACTTCGTTACCCGCCAATAAATAACAAAGCGTCTTTAGTTTGGGACTGCTCCAATTGGCCTCATTACGATGCCGTCCAAACCATGAAATATCCGGAATTTTATCTCCGCTTTTATCCTGACCGGAAAAGAACCGCTTGTGCCTAAGGATCGGATATGTTTTTCTAAATACAATAATGTTCTTGCAAAAATCAAAAATCTCGACGTTTTTGTGCACGTCATCCCAATCAAACCATGTCAATTCATTGTCCTGACAATACACATTGTTGTTCCCCTTTTGAGTCCGTGCGACCTCATCACCATAAAGCAACATGGGCGTTCCGGAAGAAAGCATCAACGCGCAAAGAGCATTTTTCATCATCTGTTTTCTGAATTGGAGAATATTTTGGTCGTCAGTTTCCCCCTCTACACCGCAATTCCATGAATGATTATCATCGGCCCCGTCTTTATTATCTTCCAGATTGGCTTCATTATGTTTATTGTTGTAGGCATAAAGATCATGCAACGTAAAGCCGTCATGACAAGTAATAAAATTAATGCTGTTATAAGGATTTCTGCCGTCTTCCTGATAAAGGTCCGCGGATCCTGTTAATCTTTTTGCCATCTCTGCGGCCTGGCCTTCATCACCTTTAAGAAACCGCCGCACCGTGTCCCTGAATTTTCCGTTCCACTCTGACCATCCGTGAGGAAAATTCCCGACTTGATATGTCGTGAGATCCCACGGTTCAGCGATCATTTTGACCTTGCTTAAAACAGGGTCTTGTTTTATTGCTTCGAAAAATTTTGAGTTCTCGCCAAACTCTCCTTTCACTCTCGCTAAAATTGAAGCTAAATCAAACCGGAAACCATCCACATGCATCGTTTGGACCCAATAGCGCAGCGAATCAAGAACAAGCCGCATAACAATTGGATGTTCAATGTTAAACGTGTTTCCGCAGCCGGTATCGTTCAAATAATACCGATACGACTGTTTTGGATCATCAGGATTTTGCACAAGCGAATAATAGGTCGGATTATCAATCCCCTTAAAACACAATGTCGGCCCCAGCTCGTTTCCTTCACCGGTATGATTAAAAACAACATCCAGGATAACCTCGATACCCGCTTTATGCAGTTCTCTAACGAGTGTTTTAAACTCCCCAACCTGACATCCCGGATGATTTTGCGTTCCATAAGAAACTTCCGGTGCGAAAAACCCAACCGTATTGTACCCCCAATAATCCGTTAATCCTTTATCGAGAAGTTCGCTTCGGATAAAAAACTGATGAACCGGCATAAGCTCTACCGCAGTGATTCCGAGTTCTTTTAAATAAGGGATTTTTTCTATGAAACCCAGATACGTGCCCGCATTCTTCACTCCCGAGGAAGCGTGTGCCGTGAAACCCTTTACATGGGTCTCATAAATGACCAGATCATTCAAAGGCACTGACGGGGATTTATCGTCTTGCCAGTCAAAAACGTCATCAACAACTATAGATTTTGGAGCGATATGACTGTTATCGCGTTCATCGATCTTCAGGTCTTTTTCTTGCGCGTTAAGGTCATAGGCAAATATAAGATTATCCTGATTCTTAAACTTGCCGGTTACTGCCTTCGTATAAGGATCGACAAGGAGCTTATGAGGATTGAATCTCTTGCCCTCGGGAGGATTGTATTCACCATTCACTTTATAGCCGTAAAGCTGCCCGTCCTTTAAGCCTTTGACGTGAACATGCCAGATGTTGTCCGTTTTGTTTTCAATCTTGATAATATCTGTGGGATTGCCGGCTGGATCATCAAACAGCAATAAAAACACCTCTGTAGCGTATTGGGAATAAAGAGCGAAATTCACACCACCCCCTGTTAAAGTCGCGCCCAAATGATCGCTCTTCCCTGCAGACAATTCCTTATTCGTCAACGTTTCTAGTTTATTTTCCATTTTATTCTCCTTATGATATTTTTTACTTTCCCCCCTATTGTACGTCGCATGTAGACAGAGGTAAAGTGAAATAAGCCTCTGCCAAAATTGGCCCAAATCCATTTAATGCCCCTATGTTTAAGCATAAAAGAGAGATAATGATCTATGGGTTTTCTCGGTATGGCGGGATAGACGCATTAAATGCCGGGCATTAAATAAAGGCCCTTTTAGAGATAAATGGAACATATACTCATAGATCCTTTTTGGGGGAGATTGTTTGGTCGACCTTCCAGGGCTCTTCACAATGATGGAGTGGCATAAGTCTTTAAAACACGGGAGTATGCGTGATGTCCCGGGCAGCAAAAAGCCCCGCACCGTTTCCACGATACGAGGCTCTTATAAGTGGTGAGCCGCCTTGGACTCGAACCAAGCACAACCTCCTTAAAAGGGAGGTGCTCTACCTGATGAGCTAGCGGCCCATTAACCTTTTATTTTTGAAGTTCTTGTTCTTTTTGCTTGAGAAGTTCCTTTATTTGATCCGTATATTTATTGGTTATTTCCTGCACCTTTTCCTTAGCCAAAAACTTGTCGTCCTCTGTCATTTCATTCTGCTTTTCCAGTTTCTCTGCTTCATCAATCCCTTCATGCCTGCTATTCCGGATAGATACTTTACCCTCTTCTGCTATCCTATGCAAGACTCTGGTAAGTTCTTCTCTCCTTTCGGATGTCAGTTGCGGCATACTCAATCGAATAACTTTACCATCGTTGTTCGGGACCAAGCCAATATCAGAAACTAAA
>PXEC01000063.1 GCA_003566255.1 Candidatus Peregrinibacteria bacterium
GATTATGCCGGCTATGACTCTCAACTGCTGGCACAGCATGGAGTTTCATTTTTGCTGGAGACTAAATATGAAAAAGGCGGAAAAGCAATTCTTTTCGATACCGGTCAATCAGCTGAGCCAATTTTACACAACATGGAGAGACTTGGAAAAGACCCGGATAAAATTGACCTGTTTTTTTTGTCGCACTGTCACAGCGATCACACCGGTGGCCTGGTCGGAATTCTCGGAGCCAGTGCACGGCAGCGCATTCCCATTATTGCCCATCCTACAATTTACCGCTCTAACTTTGCAGTTAAACCCGGCCTGCAGGTTTTCGGCATGGGTCCCCAGAACAGCCCGGAAGCGATCAGGCAAGCGGGCGGTGAAATGATTTTAACCGAAGACACTTTGCCCCTGGCTCCCGGTGTTCTATCTACAGGGGAGATAAAAGAAAAAATCAGTTTTGAGAAAAACCCTACTCTTGAAATGTTCACCCTAAATGAGGATAAAATAGCGGGGGATTTAATGGCTGATGATATTTCTCTGGTTTTAATAATCAGGCAGGGTTTGGTTATAGTGACCGGCTGCTCCCATGCCGGTATTATAAGTATTGTTAAAGCTGCTATAAAAATAACTGGTATAGATCGTATATGTGCAGTGATCGGTGGGTTCCACCTTATTGACGCGGAAGAGGAAAGAATTAATATGACTGCTGACGAACTTAAACTTTTGTCTCCTGGCAAAATATACACCGGTCACTGTACCGGTTTAAAAGCAGAGGCAAAATTACTGCAAGAATTTGGAAGTCGCTTTAAAAAAATACGAACAGGTATGACCATAACATTCTAATAAAGGAGAGAACATTACTTTGAAAATTCAAGAAATTTATGATTATGTTGTAAAGCAGGGCATTGAAAAAGATCCGCGTAAGCCTGAAGAAGTAAAAGAAGCGTTGGAAAAGGCTAAAAAGAAATATGGTGACCTTAAAGAAGAAGAGAAAAAAGAATTTGATAAAGAGTCTTTAATAAATCCTTACAGCGATACGCGCATTTTATGCGGTGATCCCGATGCGAATGTTAAACGTCTGATGGTAGGGGTCGATATAGAAGTTGGAGAAGTTATGCTGGCCGAGCGCCTTGGAGAAAAGGGAAAGCCGGTTGATTTAATTATGACTCACCACCCGGAAGGAAAAGCCCTGGCCAGGCTGCATGATGTTATGCACCTTCAGGAAGACATTATGGCCCGTTACGGGGTGCCAATTAATGTGGCTGAATCTATAATGTCTTCGCGTATTAGCGAGGTGAAGCGCGGTCTTATGCCAATCAACCACAATCGGGCTGTTGATGCGGCAAAAATCTTGGAAATTGCCATGCTTAGCGCCCATACCGTGGCCGATAACCAGGTTGCAAATTTTTTGCAGGAGTTATTTGACAATGAAGAACCACGAACCCTTGGAGATGTTCTTAAACTGCTGAAAGATATTCCCGAGTATGCCGAAGCAACCGGGCAAGGCGCCGGTCCCGATATTATTCTGGGCAGCAAGGAGCGACGGGCTGGGAAAATTCTTGTTGACATGACCGGTGGTACAAGCGGTTCTGAAAATGCGTATGCTAAGTTGTCGCAGGCCGGTATAGGCACCATTGTCGGCATGCATATGAGTGACAAGCACCGCAAGCAGGCTGAAAAAAGCCATGTTAATGTAATTATCGCCGGGCACATCGCCAGCGATTCTGTCGGTATGAATTTGCTTTTAGATGGCATTGAAAAGCAGGGCGTTGAAATTATTCCCTGTTCAGGACTGATTCGTAATAAACGCAGCTAAATAGTTAAACGAACCCTGGCATCAAGAGCGATTACTCCTTTATTTTCGGAGAAGACCCGCACCGGGTTAATATCCAACTCCTTGATGCCGGGGAAATCTGTTAGAAGGTGAGATATTTTCACCACCAGTTCGGTAAAAGCCTCCATGTCTGCCCTGGCCTGTCCACGAATACCTTCAAGAATTTCTGAAGACTTAAGTTTTTGCATTCGTTCATTTACTCTTTCCGCCCGAGTCGGGCAGATCAGGTTAACAATATCTTTAAATGTTTCAATATAGATACCGCCCATTCCAAAGTAAACTACCGGTCCGAAAGAAGGGTCCTGGTTTCCCCCGACAAACATATCATATCCGTTAGGAACCATTTCCTGGATTCTTACCCCGCAAAAAAGAGCGTCCTTGTTATAGCGGAGCAGGTTTTTGCGAATGTTATGAAATCCTTCCCTGACCTGTTCTTCGTTTTGCAGATTCAGTATAACTCCTCCTGCATCTGATTTATGCAGGGCGTCAGGAGAGATCACTTTCATAACAACCGGAAAACCAAGTTGAATGGCATGGTTGGCAGCTTCATCTTCAGTTGCGGCAGTTCGAGACGGAACTGTTTCAATGCCGTAAGTTTTTAGCAGATCAAGGGCTTCTTCACCATAGTCGCCCTGCTTACCCTGCATCCACTGCCTGGCGGCAGTGCTGGTAATGCCACCCGGGGGGATAATTGGTTTTTGTTCCTGAAGGGCGCTTTTTTTCTCGTAATACTTCATCTGGAAAGCAAGGGCAGATACCATTTCTTCTGGACTGTTAAAAATAGGGAACTCAACGTAGCGCTTGGTTTGCTGGATCATGCGTGTCGGGCCAAACAGACAGACTCCCAGTGGTTTTCCTGCTGAGAGGATGGAGCCCCAGGCTTCTTTTGACAGGTCAGTTAAAAACATTTTTTGAAATATGTTTTCACCCTGGGGCATCTGCGGTCGCTGGCTGATATAGAGTGCTCCATCGACTTGCTCCGAATGCATGACCGAGTAAAGAACATGGGCAGTAAGCTGAGGATCGTAAATATCGC
>PXEC01000122.1 GCA_003566255.1 Candidatus Peregrinibacteria bacterium
CATTCTGTGCAACTGAATCCTCTGTAAGTGCATCACCATACTTCTCACCGATGAAAGCAATTGTAGCCATAACCAAAAATACTAAACCAACTAAAAGAACAACAGTTGGAGCATCTCCAAGAGTCAATTGACCTTTCTTTCTATCTAATATACTTCTCATTTATTTTACCTCCTATAATTTAGATTATACTTATCTAATAAAAATAATAGAGAAAAAGGCTTATAGTATATTAATAATAAGATTGTAACAAAAAGTAACAAAATATAACAAAATGTAATTAAAGATTATATTTAACAGTAATTTACAGTAAAACTCTTATTAATATATTTAAATCCTTTTTATTTAAAATTATTAATGGAGAAAATTCAAAGAGAAGAAAATATTGTAAGGATAGGAGTTCTATTAAAACAGGTTTTAGAAAAACAAAAACAAAAAATTAATGAAGTTACTTATGGATGTGTTAAGGCGAGTGATTATGAAGCAGGTGAAATAATTGCTAAAAAAATAATAGAAAATAAATTAGTTTAAACTTTTGTTCCCTCTAATTTTAACCAAACAAATCCTATTAAAGTCATAAACACTACAAAATACATCCACTTTGGATCTAAATAATCCATAAGTGCCATAAAGATTGCAAGTATTGAACAAAAGAAACTTGCAAAAGTCCAGGCTCTTGATGTCGAATATTGTTTTAAAGCCATAAAAGAAATTAACCAAACTACTAATAACATCATTGCCCAAAATAAACCACCTGTGGCTTCCTGATTAATAAAATTAAATATTCCATACATATCCATTGATTCATTTCCTGTTGGGGTTGAATAGTAGCTCATAATTTATTACCTCTTAATGAATTTATTACTACAAACACAATCATTACTGTTAAGATTGAAAATACCATAGTCATCATAATTATTGATGTTGTTGTATCTAATCCAAAATAACTTGGGAAAGTAAATAATATTGTTGCAGCAGTTGTTATCGAAGAAAACAATAAATTAATTACTCCAAAACCACCAGTAAAAAATAATTCACTTGTTCCAACTAAATTTAATCCAGTTCCATTTTGCTTATTCATTGTTTCATACATCTCTTGAGAAATGGTTGTTGTTTCTGAAAACTTATCAAAGTTATCTGAAAATGCTGGATCAATTATTTCAGTATTATCATAATCATTTGCTGCACTCCCAATCATAGCAACAAATAATGCCAAACATCCTGTAAATAAGATAAGTGAAACTAATAAATCCATTCCACTAAACCCTTTTTTATTTTGTATTTCCATTTTAAGTTTTTAATAATATTATTGCTATGAATGAAATAAATATGGATGCAAATATAAATACTGGTGAGAAGGCTATAAATCCAATTAAGTTTGTAAATATTATTGCTGCATTAATTGAAATAATACCTGCAGAGGGATTCCAAATAAACGCAAAACCTGCAACCATTATAATTAACATTCCAACAAATAAACCAAAGTTACCAAATATTTCTCTAACTGTTGTAATAACTATAGTTAAAACATCTGTAATAACTTCATCAACATAACCATAAGAAATTACATCTCCACTTATACTTGAAACATCACAAGATAAAGTTGCTGCTGATTGTGTTGAAGTAGTATTACATATAGTTGTAATTGTTCCATTTGCAGTAGATCTTTTTATTACTAATAATCTTCCAGAGGTTGCTGTTTCAGTTGAATCAATATAAGTAAAAGTTATTGTTCCTGCAGTTTTATTATAACTTAATGATGAATCTATATTTTCATCCTTCTCAAAACCTTGCCAAGGATAAGGTAAAACATCTCCTACAGTGAAAGTTAATGTGTAAGGAACTGTTGTTCCAACTATTTTTCTTGAATCAGTTGATAATAATGTTCCCCCATCTTTCATTATAATAAATTTATAATCAACAGTTTCTGTTTTAAAGAACCCAATGGTATCTCCACCACTATCTGTTTTAGCAATTTGAACAGTTCTATATTGTCCATCAGAAGGGTAATATCTTTGAATATAAATATATGCCTCATCCACTCCTGTTAATGTTTGATCTTGAACTTTTAAAATAAAACTTGTGCTATCAACAGCATTTAATAAATACAATGGAATATGTTGTAAAGTATCTGAAATAGTATGATTATAAAAGTAATAGTTTCTTTTTACATAAGTTACATTATCATCACTAAATTCATAATTTACTTGTCCATCTATTTGTTGAGTTAAATCTGTTGGGGTTAAACATAAATTAACTTCACTTGCAGCATTATTTGTAAAGCTTTGGCTTCTTTTAATTGTTCCACTACCTAACCAACTATTAAGTGTTGCATCAAATTTAAAAGGGTTTATTCTTGATAAATTTCCTTCATTAAAAGCTGTGAAATTTAATGTTTTAGTTGTATAAGAACCTCCACAAGTTTCTAAATGAATTCTACTTACATTTTGTTCGTAAGTTGTTGTTTGAAATTCAAAAGATTCTGTTGCACTATATAATTTTAAATCCCAATAAAATTCTTTAATTTCACTTTCACCTGTAGTTACTAAAGGAATATCTATTGTTGTTTGGAAGTTACAATCTCTACCAACACAACTTGAAGTTCCCTTATAAGAAGTTCCATTATAAATTAAATTTCCTGATTGTGAAATAATGTTCTGTCCAGTTGTCATATTAATTTCAAAGAAAGAACTATCTGTTTCATAAATATCAGATTCAAAGGCACTTCCATCTTCAAAGAAATTATAATCCCATTCAACCTCTCTGCTATTTATATTTCCTACTGTATCACTTGCATAAATTGTTAAATCATACATTTGAGGAATAACTTCAAATTCAATACTTTGTTCTACTCCA
>PXEC01000151.1 GCA_003566255.1 Candidatus Peregrinibacteria bacterium
TACACAAAAGATTCTTCAAATAAATATGCATTAAAAATCCTGCTTCAGAAACTAGCGAAACTTGAAACCGCAAAAACGCCGGAATCCAATCTTTCCGCTAACACAAGCCAAGTCAGCGCATCGAAAAAACACGTCCCCGGGGACGTAAGTTCGCACAATCAACAAATCTCCGCCGCCACGAATTTTGTCACATCAAAAAAAGACAGTCCCGGGGACGTAAGTTCGCACAATCAACAAATCTCCGCTGCCACGAATTTTGTCACATCAAAAAAAGACAGTCCCGGGAACGTAAGTTCGCACAAGACAAATTTCGAATCCCGCTACATCAGAGCACATCAAAAAAGAAATCTTCTGCAAAAACACAACCATACCTGCGCTTATCCGAACTGCAAAAATCCGCATGACGTCATCCATCATCGCACCCATTTCTCCTTCGTCCGCAACCACAGAGACATCATTCCGCTCTGCAAAACCCACCATGAGTTCGCGCATAATGGACTGATCGCGCATGAGTTGAAGCCGCCGGCGGAGTGGAGATTAAATTTGAGAGGAAGTGGCAACTTCGCGGACGCGGTTCGCGTGGGGAAGAAAGCACCAAGGCGGGGCGGCTGAATCTGGGGCGGGATGCCGGCACAGTTGGTGGACGCGGTTCGCGTGGGGAAGAAAGCACCAAGGCGGGTTAGCCGTACGCGCCTAAATCAAAATCCCGTGGAGGTACCAATTTAAGATTTCTTCTCCGTAGAAAAAACTTATCAAAATCCCCATCACCATGAAGGGCCCGAAAGCTATCGCTGTTTTTCTGTTTGCTTTTCCTCTTGCTAAAAGAAATACGCTGAATACGGCGCCGATTATATAAGAAATTATCACTGCCAAAAGTCCCAGTTCCCATCCCAAAAATATTCCCGTAAAAAGTCCCAACCTCAAATCTCCGCCACCGATCCACGTCCCTCTGGATATGGCAAATTGCAGAAGAAAAAACATGAATATTCCGGCTCCCCCTATCGCCATTGAAATCGGCGCGGGCGCCCCGAAAATCAGTCCTCCTATTATAGCTATCAGTATGGCGGGAACTGAGAGGTGATCCGGAATCTCTTTGTATAAAAGATCATAGAAAAATATGGCCACCAAAAAGCTTATTATTATTAAAGCGTACACAAAAAGGGAGAAGATGAACCAGTCTATGCCGTATATTGTGAGAGTTGGATTCACCAATGACACCGCTTTTGTAAGAAAATTGAAGTGTAGGAAGGCGCTTAGGAAAAGTAGTCCTGTTGCCAGTTCGATGATGAAATAGTGGATGGATATTTTTTTGTTGCAGTACGCGCATTTTCCCCGCAGGAATATCCAGCTGACGATGGGGATGAGATGTCTCCAGCGGATTTTCTTTTTGCATGACGGGCAAACGGAATGACTTGAGATTATCCCTTTTACATCGTGTTTTAATCTGTAGATGATGACGCTTAGAAAACTTCCTGTTGCCGCGCCAAGGATGAATGCCAGGATTGCGAAGATATTGGTCATGAGGGAATGAGTTAATAAAATTTATTGAGAAATTATTAGTTTTTCTGTTAATTCATTAAACCTGATTGCGGCGCGATTGCCAACCGGATTTCCTTGTCCAAGCATGTACGCTTCTTTGTAATGATCTTTTGCTTTGTCGAACAGTCCCCGTTTCTCGTAAAGCCATCCCATGTTGAGATGTGCCGCGTCGAAATCTTCATGCATTGAGAGCGCTGTGGTCAAGTGCTTTTCGGCTTCATCGTAATCTCCCGTTGCCGTGTAGGCCCATCCTACCAAGTTGTGGCTCATCGCGTTTTCAGGGTGGTTTTCCAACGCTTTAAGCGCTGTTTGCAGGGCTTCCTCCGGATTGTTCAATTTGTCTATGTTCAACCACACCATCCTGATAAAAATTTCCAGATTTTCCGGGTTGGTGTTTAGGATCGATCTGTAGCTGCTGGCCGCGTGTTCAAACATTTTTTCCGATATGTACAGGTCTCCCAACCTTACTCTTATTGGTTCTTTTGGGGTGTATCCCGCCAGATCTGCCGCTTCCAGATAGCTTATCGCTTTTTTTGTGTGGTTTTCCATGAAGTGGGCAAGCCCCAGATAAAATAAAATTTGAGGATTTTTGGGTGCGAGTATGCTTGCTTGATTTAGGGCGTTGATCGCGTCAGCGTTTCTTCCCGTGTGCAGATAGGCGTATCCAAGCACTATCCAAGCGTCCCGATAGTTGCTTTTTTGGTTCAGAATGTCGAAAAGGAAGGGGATCGCCGCTTCATATTGTTCAACTTCCGTCAGTGTTCTTGCCAGCATCATGTTAAGGAATATCGGTTCCGCTTCGGTGAAGTATGAAAATGTTTTGAAGGCATCCAGAAATTTTTGGCTGTTTTCGTCCGCTACTTGTGCAAATATTTTTTGCGCGAGATCGAACTCTTTCGCGAGGATATAGATTATGCCGCGGTAGTATTTCACTTTTGGGTTCTCGGGATCCAGCGCCCAGATTATTTCTTTCGCGGATTCAATATCGTGCAGGCCCAGATAAGTCTGTGCGAGCGCGAGGTTTGCCGATACCGATCCGGGATTTATTTCCAGAGCTTTTTCAAAATTAAGTTTTGCTTGTGCCGCTTGATTGTTTTTTAGTTGCGCGTGTCCGAGTTTGATGAGGGGGTCCGCGGTCCCGGGATTTAGGTTTACTGCTTTTGTGTAGTTTTCTATCGCCGTTTTTATGTATCCGGCTTCGATGTTGGCGTCGCCTTCCGCCATCAAAGAGGCGTAACTTTTTTCCGCGGGCTCAAACTCCAAGGGGACCTCTTCGATCATTATCGCGGGTTCTTGTTGTTCAGGA
>PXEC01000085.1 GCA_003566255.1 Candidatus Peregrinibacteria bacterium
CACCGCCTTCGTAAAGCCTCAAAAACTTTCCGCTCGCGGAAAAAGTTATCCTGTCAGATTGAATATTCATTTCTTTAACAACCCAATCCTGCTCCGGAGTAGCTCCGTAATAACACCGTCCGATGTAGCAAATATTCCTCCTTTGCCCGGAAAGAACGGGAAAAGTCATAAACTCCTTACTCTCATCGTTAAAAAGATATCCGATAGACTCCTCCAGATTTACGTTGAGATAATCCCCTTTTGAAGGAACAAAATCAGCAAAGGCAAGTTCTGCCCACTCGTTCTCGGAAACATCATTAACCGTTGATATAACAATCCCGGCCGCCATGCTGTTGATCCCCAGACACATGGTTGTCACAATCGAAAGAAAGAAAACCGATAAAAATCTTCGCATAACAAAAAATTAATAGCCGCAACCCTAACAGCTTTATGTTTTTTGTCAAGAGGTGGTTGAACTAAAAGCCCCTTTAATTTTGAAATTCATAAAAGCCTACATTCAACATCTCATATCGAAGAATAAGTGATATAATGACCACCGAAACTATTTCCTTCACTGCCACAAATCGTGTACCTAACAAAAACCGACTACCTTCGCTACATTCAATGCCGAAAACTGCTTTGGAATCACAAGCACAATAAAGAAATTTTCCAAGAAATTTCCGAAACGCAACAAGCGATATTCGACCAAGGAAACCAAGTGGAATCCTACGCGCAAAAACTTTTTCCGGACGGCAAAGAAATACAAAACAACTTCCAAGAAGGCCGGCAAGAAACAAAACAACACATGCGAAACGGAGAGAAAACATTATTCCAAGCAACGGCAGTAGCGGGAAAGTTACTGGCCCGATCAGACATCCTCAAATACAACGAAAAAGAAAAAAATTGGAACATTTACGAAGTAAAATCTTCAACGGAGATCAAAGAAGACCAATACATCCCGGACCTTTGTTTTCAAAAAATAACATTTGAAAAAGACGATACCAAAATAGGGAAAACATATTTAATAACAATAAATTCCGAGTACGTTAGAGAAGGAGAAATCGAACCGGAAAAATTTTTAACAATCACAGATGTAAGCGAACAAGTGGAAAATTACAGATCAACAGCGGAAGCAAACATCCCGAAAGCTCTCCAACTCATCGCGCAGATGGAAAATCCCTCAGTTGAAATCGGCAAACATTGTAAAAGTCCGCATGAATGTCCTCTCAAAAATATTTGCTGGAGCTTTCTGCCGGACTACTCAATATACGATTTGAAAAAAATAAGCGAATCAAAATTGCTGGCGCTGAAAAAAATGGGAATTTTGGAATTCACGGATATCCCGGATGATTTCGAACTGACAGACGCACAGAAAGATCAATTGCAAGTGGCGAAAACCGCAACGCCCATTATAAATAAAGACACGATCGCGGATGAAATGAACAGTCTGGATTATCCGCTTTATTTTTTGGATTACGAAACATACAACCCGGCAATCCCTTTATTCGATGGAACAAAACCCTATCAACAAATTTGTTTTCAATATTCTTTACACGTCGTGAGAAGCAAAAATTCCGAAGCGGAACATTTTGAATTTCTGCAAACGGAAAAAGAAAATCCGATGAAAAATTTGTTGGCGTCTTTGAGGAAAAACATCGGGGAGACGGGATCCGTGATAGTTTGGAACAGACCTTTTGAGAGAAGTAGAAATAAAGAAATGGCGGAACAAAATCCTGAGCACGCGGCCTTTTTGGAATCGGTAAATAACAGGATGTTTGATTTGATGACCATTTTTCGAAATCGTCATTATGTACATCCTCAGTTCAGAGGCAGTCATTCACTGAAACAGATACTGCCGGTGCTAGCGCCGGAATTGTCGCATTCAAATCTTGAGGAAATACAAGAGGGAGGAATAGCTTCACTACATTGGTTCAAACACGTTTTTAAAAACTCTCCTGAAAAAGATCGGACTATAAAAAACCTTTTGGAATATTGCAAACTTGATACTTGGGCAATGGTGGTGATTTGGAAAAAATTAAACGAACTGTCGTAAGCGAAATCAAAACAGAACAAGACACTGGAAATAATACGAAAAAAAAGCTATCATCCAATCGAAAAAAATAAAATTATGGACAAAGAAGAACAAAAAGCATTAAAGAAAAAGCTGAAAACGGAAGCGAAAATCGCAAAAGCGAAAGCAAAAGCGGAAAACGAAAAATCTCCCGCACCTCCTCCCGCGGAAAAAAAGAAAAAGAGCTGGAGGGACAACGTCTTCCTATACAGCCTTGTGGCAATAATGATAGGTATAATTTTGTGGTTCCTCGCATACTTCTTCGATTTATTTTTCAGGGCTCCACAAATACCGAGCTTGTAACAATCGGATCGTTATACACATATATGGCAAGATTATTCGTCCATCACAATAACACTAGCGATAACTTTCCTTGCGATGCTTTACGTCTAAAATAAACAAAATCGTCAGGTTCTTTTTTCTATCAACGTCAAAAAATATTCTGTAATTTCCAACCCTGAATCGATATTCCCCAAAGCGCGGATCAGTTAATCTTTCCGCAAATTTCAAAGGATCTTCTTGCACCCGATAAAATTTAACCTTATCAACAATCCTTTTACTCAATGCCTTTGGCATTTTCTTCAAACTCTTTAAGGCATTTTTCGTATATACCGCTTGAAATTCCATAATTATAACCCTAATTCCTTAATAACCTCATCCTCGGAATACACCTCACCTTTTTTTACTTGCTCCCGGGCCTCAGCAATATCGTTTGCCAAATTTTCCAAAACCAACTCCGATTCATCAATAGGATTAACTTCAAAAATGGGAGCTGAATGATGCATAACAATATA
>PXEC01000178.1 GCA_003566255.1 Candidatus Peregrinibacteria bacterium
TAGCCAATATGATAGAAGGAGTAAACAAGGGGTTTGAAAAAAGACTCGAAATAGTGGGAGTGGGATACAGGGCAAAAGTAGGAGGCAACAAAATAACACTGAATTTGGGATTCTCACATCCTGTGGAATATACCGCGGACAAAAGCATTGAATTTAAATTGGACGAAGAGAAGAAAAACATAATCACGATAAGCGGAATAGACAAACAACTGGTGGGAGAAGTGGCCGCGAAAGTAAGATCCTTCAGAAAACCGGAGCCATATAAAGGCAAAGGCATAAGATATGTGGATGAATACGTCGCCAGAAAAGCAGGAAAATCAGCGGCGGCAACAGGATCAGCATAAAACTAATAAAATAAACGACTAACACCATATAATGGCTAACGACAAATACATATCAAGGAAAAGAAGACACAACAGAGTTCGCTCCAAAATTTCCGGCGACGAAAAAAGACCCAGACTGGCTGTTTTCAGAAGCCTGAAAAATATTTACGCGCAACTTATTGACGACAAAACCGGAAAAGCGATAGCCGGAACTTCCGACATAAAAGATTCAAAAGGAACAAAAACGGAACGAGCCAAAAAAGTCGGGCTTGAAATAGCCAAATTGGCAAAAGAGAAAAAAATAGAATCCGTAGTGTTTGACCGAAACGGCTACAAATACCACGGAAGAGTTAAAGCCTTAGCGGAAGGAGCGCGTGAAGGCGGATTAAAATTTTGATAATTAACCAAAAAAATAGTGAAATCAACAGGTAGAAAAGACCGATTCGTTAAAAAAGAACCAAAAGAGTTTGACGAAGAGGTCATACAAATAGACAGAGTTACTAGAGTGGTCAAAGGAGGTAGAAAATTGAGATTCCGCGCGACAGTCGCTATAGGAGACAGAAAGGGAAGAGTTGGAACAGGAATAGGAAAATCACACGAAGTAACGGGAGCAATTCAAAAAGGCATCGCGAAAGCGAAAAAAGACATATTCAAAGTAAAGTTGGACGGATCAACAATCCCCCATGAAATAAAGATAAAGTACAAATCAGCAAAAATCCTGCTAATACCGGCGGCGAAAGGTACGGGATTGATCGCGGGAGGGACAACGCGAAAAGTTTTGGAATTAGCCGGGGTAAAAGACGTACTTAGCAAATCGTTCGGAACAACAAATAGAGTAAACGTAACAAAAGCGACCTTCGAAGCCCTCAAGAGTCTACGAGAAACACCCAAGATGAAAAAAGGAAAAGAAGCTAAGCCAACTGACAAACCGGCGAAAAAGCCCGAAGCAAAATCCGCGGAAAAACCACCGGCAAAACCCGAAGCAAAATTCGCGGAAAAACCACCGGCAAAACCCGAAGCAAGACCTAAAGAAAAACCACCGGCAAAGCCCGAAGCAAAACCTAAGACAAAACCCGCGGAAAACCCCAAACCATCACCTAAAAAATAACGCATGTCATTACTTGAACTAAGCAGCAAAGCAGGAAGAAAGAAAAGAAAAAGAGTCGGGAGAGGGAACGCCTCCGGTCACGGAACGTACAGTTGTAAAGGGATGAAAGGACAAACCGCCAGAAGCGGAGGAAAAAGAAGACCCGGCTTTGAGGGAGGACAAACTCCGTATCTCAGAAAAATGCCGAAGATTAAAGGCTTCAAAAATCCCAATAGAATCGATTATCAAGCCGTAAATGTGGGAGATCTAAACATATTCGACGACAAATCAACGGTAAACGCTGAAGTCCTTTACAAGAAAAATCTCATTTCCAAAAAAAATAAACCGGTTAAACTGTTAGCGGGAAAAGGTCCATTGGAAAAAACATTAACAATAGAAGTAGATAAAGCTTCCGCGAAAGCAATTGAACTGGTTGAAGCCAAAAAAGGCAAAGTTGAAACTAAAGAAAAAGAAGTCAAGACTGAAAAAAAGGAAGC
Source organism: Candidatus Peregrinibacteria bacterium (assembly GCA_003566255.1). Classification (GTDB taxonomy): domain Bacteria; phylum Patescibacteriota; class Gracilibacteria; order UBA1369; family LOWO2-01-FULL-3; genus SLNK01. The sequence goes on from PXEC01000178.1 coordinate 1,908, forward strand.
CGAACCCAAGAAGGAAGCCGAACCCAAAAAAGAAGAATTAAAAAATCAGTAAATGTTTGAATACTTCAATCAAATCTGGAACTCAAAAGAACTTAGGAAAAAAATCCTGTTTACGATATCCATTCTCGTTCTCTACAGGTTCATAGCCCATATAACCGTACCCGGCGTAAGTCTGGACGCGCTTCGCGCTTTCACAACCAGAAACGAACTGCTACAGATGTTCAGTCTCCTCACCGGAGGAAGCACGGAAAACTTCTCAATAGTTTTGATGGGGCTTTCCCCTTACATTAACGCGGCCATCATAATGCAATTGATGACCGTGATAGTCCCCAAACTGGAAGCGCTTTCAAAAGAAGGAGAATCCGGCAGAAGAAAAATAAATTCATACACAAGATGGTTATGTTTTCCGCTGGCATTCGTGCAATCATATGGGATGATATTGCTTTTAAATTCACAATCACAAATTCCTCTAATTGAAAACATCAACAATCCGGCAACAATTCTGCCTATAATGCTTACAGTTTCAGCGGGAACTGTGCTCTTGGTATGGCTTGGAGAACAAATAACTGAAAAAGGAATAGGAAACGGAATATCGGTACTGATTTTCGCGAGTATAATTTCACAGGTTCCAACAATGGTGGGACAGAATCTTTTTATGGCACACGGAGACGCAAGCAAGGTGATGCCATTCGTGGTTGTCGCGCTTATGACAATAATCCTCATAACAGTAGTTGTCCTCGTGACGGAAGCCCAAAGAAAAATCCCGATCACATACGCGGGCCATGGAGCAAGATCCAAAAGCGACCAAGCGTTCCTGCCCATAAAAATAAATCAAGCAGGAATGATCCCGATAATCTTTGCGGTAGCATTGGTAAGTTTGCCCGGAATACTGGGACAGTTTTTCCTGAACGCAAATTCGGCTTGGCTTCA
>PXEC01000104.1 GCA_003566255.1 Candidatus Peregrinibacteria bacterium
CGGAAGAGGACAAATACCTAAGAACAAAGAGCAAATTTGAAGACGAATTGTGTTCATTATTGGGAGGATACACAACGGAGGAAGTTTTCTTCGGAGAAATGACAACAGGCGCTTCAAACGACCTTGAAAAAGCAACAAAAATCGCACGGAGCATGGTGACAAAATACGGGATGAGCGAACTTGGACCGGTAATTTTCGGGGACAGTAACGAGGAAATATTCCTGGGCAAAGATTTTGGACACGTAAGAAACTACTCCGAGGAAAGCGCCGCGAAAATAGATGAACTGGTCAAAAAAATACTGAAAAACGCCCACAAAAGAACTCAAGAGATAATAGTTAAAAACAAAAAACTGATAGAACAAATTTCGGAAGACTTGATCAAAAAAGAAACAATCAGTCGCGAAGAATTTCTTAAATATTTCAAATGAAACCAACAAGCATAAAAGTCCATCCCCTGCCGACAACAAATAAACCCCTAAAAAAGGAAGTCGGCCAACTTTCGGTTGATATATACCACCTGGAAAAAGAAATAGTCATATTGGCGCCCATAGCGGGAGTGACCAAAGAAGATATTCATCTTTCAATAACCGATGACGTTCTAGTCATCAAAGGAGAAAGAAAACCGGTGGAAAGCGTGCCGGAAGACAATTACTACACAAGAGAATGTTTTTGGGGAAGTTTTTCAAGGTCAATAGTTCTACCGGAAGAAGCGGACACAAAAAACATAAGCGCCGCATTTGAAAACCACGTATTGCAAATAAGAATCCCGAAGGAAGAAAAAGAAAGCACCAAGATAATAAAGATCAAAGCATGAAAGTTGTAATCCCGGCGGCGGGCCTGGGAACAAGATTTCTCCCGGCAACAAAGTCACAACCGAAAGAAATGCTACCGCTTGTTGACAAACCCTGCATCCAATATCTAGTGGAAGAGGCGGTAAACAGCGGAATAAAAGACATCATAATAATCACCGCGGACGGAAAAAGATCGATAAAAGATCACTTCAAATTTTCATCAAAACTTTACAAACACCTCAAAAGAAACCAGAAGACACAAGCACTGAAAGAAATGGAGAGAATTGAGAAACTTGCTAATTTCACATATGTGAAACAAACCAGACCTCTGGGAGACGGCCACGCAATCCTCTGCGCGAAACATCTGCTAAAAGACGAACCTTTTGCGGTTTTGTTCGGAGATGATATTTATGACAGCGAAACTCCAGCACTAAAACAACTTCTGGAAAAATATAAAAATCACGAAACTCCGATAGTCGGGCTTCATAAAATCCCAAAAAAAGACTGTGAAAAGTACGGAATCGCAGAAATTGATAAAAATTTAAAAGTAAAAACGCTTGTTGAAAAGCCAAAACCGGAAAATTGCAGATCAAATTTTGCTCTTACGGGGAAGTACATAGTCACCCCGGAACTGATGAAAGCATTGGAAAAAACTCAAAAACCAAATAAAAACAATGAACTTCGCCTCATAGACGGCATGAAAACCTTTATAAAACACTCCTCAATCCACGGTCATGAGATAGAGGGAGAGCGTTTTGATACGGGAGACAAGCTCGGATATCTTAAAGCGACAGTCCATTTTTCCCTTAAACATGCCGATTTGGGAAACGATTTCAGAAAATACCTACGCAATCTTGATTTTTAACCAAATTTGAAGTACAATGTCCTGATACAAAAATAAAAACAAAAAAATGTCACAGCAGCAAGTACACCCTCTGATAGAAGAGGCCGATAGGAAGAAGAACGAAGGCCAGCACTTGGAAGCAATTCGCCTTTGTGAAAAACTCCTCACGGCTGATCTCACTTGCACGGAAGCATATGAAGAAATTGGTGACAACTATCTTAGTTTAAGAAAATACGATAAAGCGGAAAAAGCACTAAAACAAGCCCTTAAAATAAATAAAACCAGCGCAAACGCGAACTATCTTCTGGGATTTGTTTATTCCTGCACGGGAAAATGGCAGGATTCCGTGGACCTTCTGGAAAAAGCGGACAGAATATACCCCAACCATCCGGAGATCTTACGATGTCTGGGATGGAGCATGTATCACCACGGACAAAGAAAAAGAGGAATTGTCCTGTTGGAAAGATCCATGTTCTTGGCTCCCAACGACCCGCTGATCCTAAACGATCTTGGAGTTTGCTATCTAAACGAAAAAGAATTCGACAGATCCGCGATGTTGTTCAAAAAAACCCTCCAGCTTGAACCGGACAACCAAAAGGCAAAAGAATGTCTTAACGCGGTGAGATTCTTCCAGAGAGAGTTCGAAAAGCTTAAAAAGAAAAAATAGGCGTTTTGACCGAATCTATTCGCCAATGATATAGTTTTTTTGAAAATGAAAGATTCATCAAAAAAACAAATGGAAATGTCGGGGCCGATTATTGAATGTGTTCCGAATTTTAGCGAAGGAAAAGATAAAAAAATCGTGAATCGGATAGCTGACTCAATAAGGGGAATTCAGGGGATTTGTATCCTCAACATTCACATGGATCCGTCCCATAATCGCTCCGTCATAACTTTTGTGGGAGAGCCGAAAGCCGTGGTGAAAGCGGCTTTTGAAGCTACAAAAACGTCGGCGAAACTTATAGACATGGAAAAGCACCGCGGAGAACATCCAAGAGTTGGATCAACGGACGTAATCCCACTAATCCCCATTAAAAATATTTCGATGGAAGAATGCGTGAAATATGCGAAAAAACTCGCCAAAAAGATCGCGGAAGAATTAAAAATCCCGACATACTTATACGAAAAAGCCGCAAAAAAAGAAGACAGACAAAATCTGGCGAACATCCGCAAAACGGGATACGAAAAATTGAAA
>PXEC01000126.1 GCA_003566255.1 Candidatus Peregrinibacteria bacterium
GACCTATTACGCATCCCGAATCGGCAAGAAGGCCGAGGACATTGTAGTGGTCTCCATCATGCCGTGCACCGCGAAGAAATTCGAGGCGGCACGTCCGGAAATGAAAGACAGCGGCGTGCAGGACGTGGATTATGTCCTAACCACTCGCGAACTCGGGCGCATGATTCGGCAGGCGGGAATCGACTTCCCGGGTCTGTCCGACGACACCATGGATTCGCCAATTGGTGCCGGATCGGGTGCGGCCGACATTTTCGCCAATACCGGCGGTGTCATGGAAGCGGCCCTGCGCACGGCCTGGGAGATCATCACCGGCAAGCAGCTCCCTATGGAAAACCTTCATGTGGCCCCGGTCGCCGGACTGAAAGGGCTGAAAGAGCTCAGTATAAAAATCGAAGGCGCTACCGGCGACTGGGCGTTTCTTGAAGGCGTCGAGCTGAAGGTGGCAGTTGCGCATGGCCTGGCCAATGCTCGCCGCGTTCTGAATGCCCTGCGCGCAGGCACGGCCAGCTATCATTTCGTCGAGGTCATGACCTGTCCTGGCGGATGCATTGGCGGCGGCGGACAGCCTCGCTTCACGGAAGACCGCATCCGCGAGAAGCGAATGGCCGCCATCTACAAGGAAGATGAAGGCAAGCAGATGCGCAAATCGCACGAGAACCCGGAAGTCAAGCAGCTCTATGATGATTTTCTCAAGGCCCCGCTCGGCGAGAAAAGCCATAAGCTGCTGCATACAACCTATGAGCGGCGAGTGAAGAGCTAGGCCTGAAACAAGCCAGGCGCGACTAGAGCAGTTATCAAAAGTTTTGTCTTGATCAACCGGTCATTCCCTCTGGGTTTAACGGGTTTGCATGTGAGTGCGTGGGTGCGAGGGGTGCAAACCCTCATACCCACACACTCGAAAACATGTTCTATCAAGACAGATCTTTAGATAACCACTCTAGGAACAGTATGGGTTGAGATGAGCAAGTTGCTTGAGGCCTATTCGCAGGTCATTCTGAATTCAGACTCCTGACTCCTGAATACAGTTACGTCTCTTGCAAAAACCTCTTCCGGGGAACGGCGGCAAGAGCCTGCCGCCCTCCAGTTCTTGAAACAACGGCTGCTTTATGGATAGAAGGCGGCGCGCATGCCTCGCCGTTCTTGGCCGAACACCTTTGCCGCTATGACCCTTCCGCATTAATTTCGTACACAACATCTTTCGTGTTCCAGCGCCGACGCTGGACGGAATCTGATTCAGAGCCTCGGGTCAACACGCTGGAGCCGCCGAAATCCGTGCCGTTTCTTCCAACAGAATAGAGGATCGCCGTCCTCGGATTATATCTGAATTCCTGTCCGTCGAAAGGATCGAGCGGAATCGCATCGATGTAGTCCGGGACTAAATCCGAGAGTTTCTGGGGAAGCGCGTGGGTGTCGGCTCTGTACGCATGCAGACTCGCCAGCAGTCGCGTGGCGGCCAGATCGCATTCGGCACGGCACTTGCGTTCCAGCAAACTATCCATTGCAGGCATCATGAGCGCGTACAAGTTTCTACCAACCGCATTAGGCCGGGCAATCCTCATCAAGCGCCCCTCCTTAAAATCGACGATCTCATCAATTCCGTATAGCTCCATGGCGTTGTACGGACGCCGAGCGTTTTCGATCAAGTCCCGGTACACGTTTGCAAACGTCTTTTTAGTGCGGTTCGGCTGAAAAAAGAAACGAGGAATACGTCTTCCTGCAAGGGCCGAGGGCGGGGTTTGATCGACCATCATACTGAAATCGTCCGCTGTAAAGCGCCCCTGAGCAAAGTCATCGATGATGTTTTCCGCAATCGCGAACTCTGTCTGGAAGGCGCGAATCAAACCGGGGTGAAATGGTCCCATGCTCGCAAGCGCATTCTCAAGACGACGCCGATCTGATGAAGGCATGTCCGGAGATCGCACCAGATCCTGCGCTTGTGCAAAAGCAAGATCGAGCATAACAATCCCAATCAGATGATGGAGAAGACTGGGGGCATCCTGTTGGACAAGCTCGCCAAACCTAAGCAGTGTGACACAGGCGTCGGTCGCGCAACTGTAGTCTCCTTGCATCCGCATGAATCTTGCCTGTACAGCGAGGGCTCTTCCCATGTTTCGCCATGCGCCGAGATAGGGAATCAGCGTATCGAACCGGGTGATACGGGGCGCAACGCACCGCTGGCGTTCTGCTCCCTGCTCGATCAGGGAGAATGCAACCTTGTTTTTCGAAATCAAGTCTTCAACAGCCTGAACAGCCTCGGCATCGAGGACAGTGCGCCCGTGAAGAAAATCGATCAAGACCACCGAATCGCAGGGCCAGTAGAAGGTGTTGGTTGCAGCCGTAAAGTAGGTATAGGCATTGTCCTCCAAAGGCAAGGCGTGGCATTCCCTTGCGAGATCGCTGACGTCGGGCGGGGGAATATCCCGGCTCACCCATGCCATATAGGAAATCGCGCTGCCCGCGATCAGTATTACGGACGCTAGCACAAGCATCGTTTTCTTCATGGCTTCTCCTTGACTGAAAACTTGACATTTTAGGTGAATCGCATACAGTCGGCTGAAATGCAAGGAAAAGGAAGGCGATGAATCCGAAACGCATACTGCTGGCCAAGGCGGGACTGGACGGGCATGACCGCGGCATCAAGGTGATTGTGCGAGCCTTGCGGGATGCCGGCATGGAAGTAATTTATCTTGGCCTGCATCAAACGCCGGAAGCGATTGCGAGGGCGGCGGAGCAGGAAGATGTGAGCCTGATCGGGATCAGTATTCTGTCGGGCGCGCATATGACGATATTTGAAACGATGCTGAGGCTATTAAAA
>PXEC01000099.1 GCA_003566255.1 Candidatus Peregrinibacteria bacterium
GACACAGAAGCCGCCAGCCATCCGCGCAGCATCGCCGGCGGCTGCCAGGTGTCGCGGATGTGGAAGTTGAAAACACCCTGCCCGTCGGCATCGAGGTTCCCCTTGCCCAGTTCGCGCGAGGTCTCCGCCATGCTCTTCTCGGGGTCGCCAAAGGTATGATCGGGATAGTGAGGGGATGTGAAGGCGACCGGGGACACGATGAACCGTGCCGCCGCCGGATTGCCCGCCGCGGGCGCGCCGTAGAGATAGTGCGCCGATACGGAGAGGCGTCCGGTCTCTCCGGTGTTGTAATGATGGCTACAGGTTTCCGCCGCGGCGGCAATCAGAGGCGGTGCAAACTCCTCTACGGCGACAGCAGTGGTCCCGAGCGCGTCGTCGCTACCGGGGAGTTTGAGGGACAGTAGATAGCGCCCGGTGCCGTCAAAATCGGCCCACGGCACCGCGAATTCAACCGTGCCGGACGTGGAAAGCAGTGCGCTGCGTCGACTGTGCGGCCGACCGTCGGGGCGCAGTATTTCCAGATCAACCGGGAATGCATCTGGTATCGTCAACGGTGGGCCACGCACGATCGCGCGGACATGGGCGGTTTCTCCGGGACGGTACACCCCGCGATCGGTGTACAGGAAGGCTTCGTATCCATCGCTCAGATAATCCCGCGCAACATCAGAAGAGAGGGATGGCAGTGCGGCGGCGGTAATATCCAGAAAAGAAAGGTCCGCGCCGTTTTCGACGGTGATCATAAAGGGCCGATTTTCCTCGCCCGCCTGCATCGCCAGCCGCGACAAGCCGTTTCGGTCGCTACGGCCTTCCGCCAGCAATTCGCCGGCAGACGACCAGGCTTTGACCGTGGCGCCGGTTACTGCCTCCAGTGTATGGATCGAGTTGGCCCACACGAAGAGTTCGTTGGCCGAGCTTTTCGCGGTTATTCCGATGTCGCTGATGACGAGCAGCCGTTGGCCGGCGTTCCGGCCGTCGAGTTCGAGTTCGATCACGTAGGCGCCGCGCGGATCCTCCGGCAGCAGCTCGCGCAGGGGGGCGGCATGGCTGGTGAGCGTATTCCTCTCCGTTGGCAAGGTGAACTCCCGGTGGAGGGCAGCGGTATGGATGCCATGGTCCGGCCGGCCGAAGAAGTACTGGTAGCGGCGGCCTTCACGCATGGCGTACTGCACCAGGTTATGGGTCGGGATGCGTAAGGCGCGCAGGGCGTAGGTATCGACATTGATGCTTTCCAGCGGCAGATGCAGCGCTCCGTAAGGTGATAGATAACGGCCGGGCAAGCCGGCACGGATAGCCGGCGGAGCGTCGGGTATGGCGATAACGCGCTCAATATCCGCGTCCAATCGCGCCGTTCCATCGCGCGACACCAGGCCGCGGCGAAGGGTCAGGGTATAGTTTTGCCCATGGCGCAGATCCCCGCGCAGTTCGGCATAATGTCCGATGCCGTAGCCATGGTTTACTTCGATGGAAACCCGGGCGGCCGGATCGAGGGTGACCGCGCGGCGAAATGCGGCGGCATCCACCTGGTGAGACAGGCGGACCCGTATCCAGGGATCCCCAAAGGATGGCGATTGGCATTGGATTCCGGCAACCGTCAGCGGCCTCGCTTCCACGGGCCCGGGTGGCTGCTTGGCGGGTTCGGTTGTTCTTGTTTGGTCGGGCGCTGCCGCGACCGGTGGGGCGGGGGTATGATCCGTGGAATCAACAGGGTCCGGTCTGCCGGCGGCAGGCCGCCTGTTCCACCCGTAGATGTTTACGGCCAGGAAACAGCAGGCCAGGAAGAACCACTTGTTACGCGCGATTCCGACTCCGATCTTCGTCATGGTCCGCATGTCATTCTCCCTTGTTTGATTGAGTCTCTTGTAAAACCCCTCGTTCATGCGGGCAGGACAGAGCCTGCCCCTCCGGAAACCTGCGATTTACTCTCGTTCGCTCACCCGGAGGGGCGACCTCTGTGTCGCCCGTTGGAGGTTTTGCAAGAGATTCTGATTGAATGAACATGCCGGCATCCTGACAGAAGAATGTGACAACAATGCGGCAGCATTGTGAACAATTGTGAAAAGCGCGGGCGGGCGTCGCTACTGGAATCTGGCTGCTTGAGCCGCGACGGCGGCTCTTTCGGAGTGCGGCGGCTCGACGCCGCTTTTGGTGTAGTCCATTTCTACCGCATTCTCATTTCACACAACGGGTGCAAACGACACGTAATCGTATTCCTAACCGCCACCCTTACGCGGATACCTTTGAACGGCTAGACCTTCATCGACAAGCTATTATCCTACAACGTAATAAGCGATTCGTTTAAGGGTATCCGATTAAGCGTGGCGACGAAGTGTTCGATGAAGGTCGCGACGAAGTGTAATCCCTTTGCTACGCAAATGTTTTTTAGGGTCAGATGGATGTGGGTGCGTGTGTGGGAGGGAAGGAGGGTGGGTGAAGTGAACTCACATACCCACAACCTCACGTACTCACACACTTCCGCCGCGGGCGCAGCCCGCGTCACGCGGGGAGGAAGAAGGTGAAAGTGGCGCCTTCTCCGGGGTGGCTATGCACGGTGATGTGGCCGTCGTGGTTCTGCACGATTGACTGCGCGATGGCGAGGCCCAGCCCGCTGCCGTGATCGCCGCAATCGCTTTTCGGCACGGTTGTAAAGAATTGCTTGAACACGTTGGGCAGGTCGGATGGTTCGATGCCGCGGCCTGAATCCTGCACGACGGTTTCGACGCCGCCGGCCGCCTTGCGCACCGTAACGGTTATGATTCCGTCGGAAGGGGTGTAGCGAAGGGCGTTTTCGATCAGATTGGCCAGCACCTGCTC
>PXEC01000018.1 GCA_003566255.1 Candidatus Peregrinibacteria bacterium
CAGTATGATTTTGTGAATTTTTACGAGTTTGATGATGTTGAGTACACTCTGAAAATAGTCATGGACGACGGGAACAACATTTTCATTTCGCATCTGGGGAACGATTTTGAGTTTTTTCAGGAAAAAATGGAAGAACTTTTGGGGGGGATGTACGAAACGATTGTGAATGACGTGCTGAAACCGATTTTTATGGAGTTCCACGCGAGCACTCTTTTGAAACTCGCGTATAAGATGAAGGGGGGGAAGGCGGTCAGCCTGAAAGATATCCAAAAGATGGATAAGGACCTGGCGGGTGCGGTTGAAAATTTTATTTTTGAGGACGAGGATTTTAAGGAGAAGGTCTCTCCCCTGCGGAGCATGGTGGATGAATATAATTTACACTTTGGAATAGCCCGGGACGAGATGGTCAAAGGCGGTGTTATCCGTTGGGTGATGTTTGTGATTCCGGAAAAAAACACCGTCGCTTTTTCAATTCTTCCGCGATGGGAGAGTGATGCCCAAGAATGCTTCTTCTATAAAATCATAATGGAAAAAGGGAATCCGGCGGAAAAATCGGAGGACAAGATAATGGAAATAAATCAGGCCCTTGTGAATCTGCATTTTGCAAAAGATCCGTGTTACAAGGACAAGAGAGATTTGAAGCATTCGCCTTACCAGTACGCTATAAGAAAACTCCCCTACCTTAGGATTTTGCGAAAATCTTTTGCGGGAAAAGTGTCCGGCGATGATCCTAAAAAATGGGCTATTGAAATAGAGAAGTTGATGGGCTAAAATTTGTTTGTTTATAAAATTTAACCTTTTATTTTATGGCTGAAGTATTTACGGATGAGAACTTTGAAGCGGAAGTTTTGAAATCCGATATCCCTGTTTTGGTCGATTTTTATGCCGATTGGTGCGGTCCCTGTAAGATGATGGCTCCGGTGATAGACGAGTTGGCCAAAGACTATGAAGGAAAATGGAAGATCGGGAAGTGCAATATTGATGATGCTCCAAAAACCGCGGAAAAATATGAGATCCAGAGCATCCCTTCAATTAAGTTCTTCAAGGACGGTGAGATTGTTGACGAGGCTGTGGGGTTTCAGTCAAAAGAAGCGCTTGAGGCGAAGCTGAAATAATGGGGTCAGGTACAATTACTTCTGTCCTTTTTTTGCTTTTGTTGCTTCTTTGAACGCCAGTTCGTCCGCGCGGTTGTTGTATTCGTTTGTGTGATGCGCTTTTATCCAATTCCATTCTATGTCCAGCCAAGCACGGGCTCTGTCCAGTTCCGCCCACAGATCAATATTGGCTTTTCTTTTCCATCCCTGCCTCAGAGACTGCACGAGTAAATTTGAATCGCTGTGCAGGACTATTTTCAGTTTGTTTAACTCATCGGGAAAATTTTCCCGTACCCATTGAAGAGCTTTTATTATCGCGGTCATCTCCATCCGGTTGTTCGTGCTTTCTTTTTCGTGCCCCTTGATCTCAACCGTTTCATCGCCGTGATGAATTACCGCCGCCCATCCTCCGGGCCCGGGATTTCCCAGACAACTTCCATCGGTGTAAATTTCTATTTTTCCGTTTTCAATTTTTGGCATATCCGTATTATTTTTTCTGTTTGAGGTTACCATGTTCGCTTTTGTTTGGCGATAAAAAATAGTATTATTCCCTCCGTCATGAATAAATTGTTTCTACTTGCGGGAGCGGTGCTGGCGGCGTTTATTATCGTCCAGATACATGAGGATAATCTGGATGTTTTTATGATAAGGTCAATCGTTGAACCGGACACGAAGGGCGTTGTTTTCACTAATTATACGCCGCTGGGAAGAGACACTGGGACTTATGGAAGTTTTGTTCCCAATATCCCGATCGCTTCAAGGAATCTGAAGCGCGCGCCCGGCGAGGATGCCGATGAGAAAGTCTCCGTGGACTCTCCCGATTCCCGGGAACTGAGTATTCTCGCTTTCGGGGATATGATGCTGGGACGATATGTCGCGACTCTGATGCAACGGCACGGCCGTGATTATGTCTTTGAGGGAGTCAAGGACGAAGACGGGAATTTTTTCTGGGACGCGGATGTTGTCCACGCGAATCTGGAAGGACCGATTTTGGGAGAAGGTATTTCCGGCGGGACTTCCATGGTTTTCGCTTTTCATGAAGACGTGGCTCCTTTTTTGAAAGAGAGCGGATTTGATGTTCTGAGTATCGCCAATAATCATTCTTTAGACAGGGGCTGGCCGGGCAGGGACAATACTATACGAGTGTTGGAGGAAGCGGGAGTTGGTTGGTGCGGACATCCTACGGAAGCGGCTCCGGAAAGTGTTTATTACGGGAGCGACGGTCTGCCGAACGGGATAAAGTTTGCGTTTGTTTGTTTTCAAGATGTAAGCCATAGATTGAACAGAGAAGCCGCGTTGGATCTGATAGCGGAGGTTTCCGGGAAAGTGGATTTTTTGATTGTTTCCGTCCATTGGGGACATGAGTATCGTCATTCTCCGGACCATCGTTTACAGGTTGAGCCCGGGCGCGCGTTTGTGGACGCGGGCGCGGATCTGGTCATTGGGCATCATCCTCATGTTGTTCAGACCTTTGAGATCTATAATGGCCTATTTATTTTTTATTCTTTGGGTAATTTTGTTTTTGATCAGTATTGGTCGCAGGCAACGCAGGAAGGACTGGCGATCGGGGTTGTTTTGAAGGAGACCGGAAGTTCCAACGTCGAAACCATCGTCCATCTTTTCCCCATGAAAAGTAAAACTTCAAAATCCCGTTTGATGGTGGGGGAAGAATTGGAGGAGTGGATTGAAAGGTTTATCGGTTATGGGGA
>PXEC01000162.1 GCA_003566255.1 Candidatus Peregrinibacteria bacterium
ATAAATTTCCTCAGACTTAAGATTTTTAGACAACAAAATCCCTACCAAGAAAGCCGCCAAAATAGGATGAACACCCAACAATTCAAAAAATAAAAGAACCGCTATAAGAACAGCAATAACAAAACGAAGTTCATTCTGGTAATCCGATTTTGAAAAAAATCTATTCCCGGAACCAAGTAAATTCGCAAATTTTGGCAAAATAATTTTTAACGCCCAAACGGAAGCTACCAAGACAATAAAATACAGCCACAAAGGCAAATCATTCATTGGCGCAAAGTAGTGGAAAAACAAAGCAAGTAAAAATAAACTTACAGCGTCTTCCAAAACAACAGCGGCGGTCAAAAGATTGACGCTTCGTTTGTCAAAAACCTTTGAAGATCGAACAGAGGGCAAAATAATAGCGACTGAAGAAGAAATAAAAATAACTCCCAAAACAAGTGCGGTTTCCAAAGGATACCCCAACAAATATGCAATCAAAAAGCCGATAGCAAAAGGGAAAGCGCCATTCAAAAGTGTCATGTAAACAACCTCTTTTTTAGCTTGTTTTACTTCATCCATATCGGTTTTCAATCCGGCCATGAACATAAGGAAAGTGAACCCCAAAAATCCAAAAAACCTAATAGTGTCATCAATTTCCACCAACCCCAGAGCGTATGGTCCAAGGATGGCACCGAAAATAATCAAAGTAGTTACATATGGAAGTCGAAACTTCTTGAAAAGTTCCGGAATTACAAGTCCTACCAACAAAATAAGAAGCAAAACCGGAAGGGCATATCCCGCTGTTTCCATAAAAAAATTATTTATTTCTTAGTTCTGGTCTTTTTTCTACCTCTAATTTTAGCCTCTATTATCGTTTCGATATATGGAGTAGCGCGTTCAATAAGATAATCCACCGCGCGAAGGGGCTGAATAATGGTTTTATGAACCCTCCCGACCAATTCTTCAACATCGCTAACGACTTTGCTGACATCGCGCAGAACCAAAATAAGATAAAAAAGTGCGATACAAGTAAAAATAACCAACAGAATAAACCCTATCGCGAGTGAAATATAAAGGATGTCCAGAGAAGTTGTAATCATAGGAATAAATTAGTTAATGAGGATAACTATATTTTACCATCATTTTCGCATCAGTTCAACGCCGCGCGCTTACCCAAGCGGATAATCAAATCAATTTCTTAAGTGTTTCATTTACCATCTGCGGGTTCGCCTGTCCCTTCATCTCTTTCATGACCATCCCCACCAAAAACCCGATGGCCTTTTCTTTTCCTCCGCGGACATCCTCAACGGGACCGGGATTTTCAGCAATGACTTTCTTGCAAGCGGTCTCTATCGCGCCACCGTCACTTACTTGCTTCAAACCTTTTTCCTTCACAATATCCTCGGCGTGTTTTCCGGTTAAATACATCTCCTCAAAAACTTCCCCCTTCGCGACATTGTTCGAAATAACGCCATCTTTTACAAGTTTTATCAGTTCAGCCATCATCTTTGCGGTAACTTTTTGTTCCTTCACGGAAATAAGTTCTTCTCTCAAATGTTTCATCAAAATTGTGTTGATAAAAGAAACGGCACGCTTGGGATCTTCGCTTTTTTCAACGACCTCCTCAAAATAGGCTGCCAAAACCGGATCATCAGACAGAATTCGGGCATCATCCTCGGAAAGCCCCAACTCCTTCATGTATCGTTCCTTCTTCACCTGAGGCAACTCCGGGATTTCGCTTCGATATTTTTCAACCGTTTTCTTATCAATAACCAACGGCGGAATATCGGGCTCCGGGAAATACCTGTAATCATCGCTTTCTTCCTTGTCTCTCATAAAAAAAGTCTGGCCCTTAGCATCATCCCAACCCATCGTCACGGGATTTTTCAAAGGTTTTCTCTCCTTCCAAAGCTTCTTCTGCCTTTCAATTTCATAATCGATAGCGCTTTCCAAGGCTCGAAATGAATTCAAATTTTTTATCTCAGCCCGATTATTCAACTTTTTCTCCCCTTTTGGACGAATGGAAACACTTGCATCAAAACGCATCATCCCTTTTTCCATATCCGCTTCACTGCTCCCGACATATCGCATTATTTTTTGAATCTCACGCGCGTAAGCACCCGCTTCAGCGGCACTTCGCATATCCGGCTCGGAAACTATTTCCATCAAAGGAGTTCCCGCCCGGTTAAAATCCACCAAAGATCCGTTGCGCACATGGGTTAATTTGCCCGCGTCATCCTCCAGATGAAGCCGTGTTACTCCTATTTTTACACTTCTCTCGTCTCCCCCCTCGCCGTTCCTCACCATAACATCAACTTCTCCGTTCACGGACAGAGGTTCATCATACTGGGAAATTTGAAAACCTTTCGGGTTATCGGGATAAAAATAGTTCTTACGATCAAACTTACACTTCTGAGGAATCTCACATCCCAAAGCCAAAGCAGCCTTAATCCCCTTCTCCACCGCATTTTTATTGACTACCGGCAACTGACCGGGAAAACCCATACAAACCGGACATGTATTTATATTCGGTTCTTTATCCCAGGAATCGTTATCGCACCGGCAAAACATTTTCGTTTTTGTCGATACCTGAACATGAATTTCCAGACCTATAACTGCTTCCATTTCCATAACTTCATCATATCCGTTTAAGCCGAATCAGACAAGAAAAATGGGGTCAGGTACAATTTCGCATCTCGCCTTTTGGCCTTTCGTCAGCTTAGAAAATGGGGTCAGGTACAATTTTTACATTTTTTTATAGGGGGAGTGTGGGGAGGTAGTGAATTTCTGAAGAGCCATTATAGGAAGCAGAGCGAGC
>PXEC01000182.1 GCA_003566255.1 Candidatus Peregrinibacteria bacterium
AAAATCAATCTCCTCCGGTAGATTAAAAACTCCCGGAAGTAATTTTCCTCTGTTTTCTGCAAGATATTCACAAGCCAAAGCCTGACCGCAGAAACTCAAAGACATCACATCGGAAGGATGGCCTTCCGCGGCCGCCAGATTAACCAGTCTGCCTTCGCTTAAGATAAACACCCTTTTCCCCGCGGAAACAACATATTCATCCATAGACGGCCTTACTCGTCGGCTCTTTTTTGCATCTTTCTTGATCCCGGGGATGTCTATTTCGCAATCAAAATGACCGCTGTTCGCTAAAATCGCGCCGTCTTTCATAAATCGCACATGTTCCGGACGAATAACATTTATATTTCCCGTAACCGTAATAAAAAGATCTCCAAGCTTGCACGCGTCTTTCATTTTCATGACATCGTAACCGTCCATGCTTGCCTGCAAAGCTCTGAAAGGATTGACTTCACACACAATTACCTTTGCTCCCATGCCGGAAGCCCTCAAAGCGACTCCTTTCCCGCAAGATCCGTATCCGGCAACAACAACTCTCTTCCCGGAAAACATAAAATTACAGGCTCTCATAACGCCATCCAAAGTGGACTGCCCGGTCCCGTAATAATTATCCATCAGATGCTTTGTAAGATTGTCGTTCACGGCTACCACCGGATAAAGCAGAGCTCCGTCTTTTTCCATCGCTTTCAATCTCAAAATTCCCGTGGTGGTTTCTTCACACCCTCCGATTATGTCCGGAATAAGATCGGTATGATTTTTGTGTATTTCCGAAACAAGATCACATCCGTCATCAATGGTTATATGGGGCTTGCAGTTTATGACCTCCTTCAAACAGTTGTAATACTCTTCATTGGTCTCCCCCTTATGCCCGAAAACATGAACTCCCTCTTCTTTCAACGCCGCCGCGACATCATCCTGAGTGGATAGGGGATTGCAACCTGTCAGCCAGACTTCCGCGCCTCCGGCAATAAGAGTCCGGACCAAAACGGCGGTCTCTTTTGTCACATGCAAAGCCATCGCGATCCGCAGACCTTTCAGAGGTTTCTTCTTTGAGAAACGCTGTCGCACCGCCAAAAGAGCTTTCATCTGCGTCTCCGCAAGTTCTATATTAAGAAATCCTTTCTTCGCGTCACCCATTTTTAGGTTGATTAAACGGCCCCCACAGTAGCAGAAAAAAAAGCTGTTGTCGAACGCCGTACAACACAATTTTTCAAACAAACATGTCGGAGCAAAACGATAATGTCCTATTTGAGCAATATAGAAATGTCCTATGTAGACAATTGTTGATAGGGTGCAAAACTTAGCATTTTAACAACAAATCAGATGAATTTTCTAATCACATTAACCATGCAGGAAATAAACCGACACAAAATTGCAGAAAAGCTGATTAATAAGAAAATCAGCGAAGAAGCCGCCCGTAAAATGATGGGACTCAAGAGTGTGAGACAAGTAAGGAGGATCAAGAAAAGAGTTTTAGATCAAGGTATTGAGGGAATAAGACATAAAAGCAGAGGACGACCTGGGAACAGGAAATTTACTAATGCTTTCATTAAAAAGACCATGACCACTTTGAAAGAAAGATACAGTGATTTTAAGCCAACATTCGCATCTGAAAAATTGCTAGAAAATCATAATATAAAAATAAATAAAGAGTCATTGCGACAGCTAATGATTGCCTGGGGGCTATGGAAGCCTAAATTAAGAAAACAGCCCGGAAAACGCCGTGTATGGAGGTCTAGGATGGACAATTACGGTGAAATGCAACAATTTGACGGCTCATATCACAACTGGCTCGAAGATCGTGGAGGTGAATCCTGCTTGTTGCTTACCGTAGACGACGCGACAGGAAAAATTACAAAAGCCAAACTTGATCAAAATGAAGGAGTAATAGCCGTATTTAACTTTTGGCTTGAATACTTTGAGCAACATGGACTTCCCTGCTCTATTTACCTGGATAAATTTAGTACATACAAAATCAATCATCCGTCCGCGGTGGATAACAAAGATTTAAAAACACAGTTTGAGAGGGCTATGAATCAGGTTGGCGTGAAAACCATTACAGCTCATAGCCCTGAAGCGAAAGGCAGAGTTGAAAGAATGAACGGAACACTCCAGGACAGGCTAGTAAAAGAGCTTAGATTAGCAGGTATCTCAACTATTGAAGAAGCAAATAAATTTTTGGAAACTTATATTCACAAATTCAACAAACAATTTGCAGTGGTTCCTAAACAACAAGAAAATCTCCACAAATCGATTGATAAGAGGTTAAAAGCGCAATTGCCTCAAATATTGTCCGTACAGTCACAAAGAAAAGTGAATAATGACTATACGATTATGTTCAAAAATCAATTCTTCCAGCTTGACGAAAAACAGTCCACAACTGTCTTCAAAAAAGATACGGTTATCGTTGAGGAGCGTTTAACCGGAAAGGTGGAGATTAATCTAAAGGGGCACTTATTGAATTATCAGGTTTTGCCAGAAAGACCCAAAAAGATGAAGGACATCCCCCTTGTTGCTTTGACAAACAGACCGGCACCATATATTCCACCGGAAAACCATCCATGGAGACGAATACAAATCAATTCAATTAAACCTACAAATAAATCAATTAATAAAACAATTTAATCATGGAAATAGGACATTTCTATATTGCTCAGGATAGGACATTTCTAAATTGCTTTGACATTATTTTAATTGTGGGGATATCCGTAGTGGGCACAAAGCGCGCTTATCTGTGAAAACTGTCTTAGGAAATTGTTCATTCCGTAGATCAAAGGTTCCATTG
>PXEC01000086.1 GCA_003566255.1 Candidatus Peregrinibacteria bacterium
TTTGGACTCATCCATCAGATTCACTACGGATTCCGATTTTGATTTAACTGAGATCAGTGTCCAGACCCCAACAACCTCTGTTTCATTTTCAACAGCAGATGGTGATGAAATATTTCAGTATCCCGGAGAGGATTATATTATAGCATTAACTGAAGATGATTCTAGTGGTTTTATTTTTGCATTGAGCGAAGAATTCGGTTGGGAATACCAGACTTTTGGAATCTGGGATAAATTGGATTCTTCTGAAAATCCTGAATACCTTGGAGCCATAAGTGCAGGTGCGCCGACTGTTGCCTCGGCAATACCAACCTCTGGTCAGGGAACCTATATAGGAGAAAGCATCGGCACTTACTGGGGTCAGGGTCATGATGGGACATTGACCCGTTCCGACCTTGAGGTCCTGGCTTCTTTCGGAAATCAAGAGTTGGCATTTAGAACCTCCGGTACTCATGATTTCTTTGAAGGCGATGCTATGGGTGAGTTGGACATGAGCGGCACATTGACCTATGAACCCGGGGTTAACCACTTTTCAGGTTCTGTAAGTACTGTTAGTAACCTTTCTGGCCGAGCAGAAGGTATGTTCTATGGACCAAATGCAGAAGAACTTGGTGGAGTCTTTGCGACTTACGATGATGACGGTTATTACGGCGGCAGTTTTGGTGCTAGAGATATCGACCGTTAAGAAAGTCCATGCCTCCTCTTAAGTTCCTGCTGATCGTCATTTTCTTGCTGATTATTAATTTGAACAGCGCCCTGGCCTTACAGCAAGCTCAGCCTGATCCTGAAGATCTTCTGGAACTGGTGGAGGCACGGCTAGCTGCTGATCCTGATGACCTGCAGCTGATCTTTACCCGGGGCATGCTGCTAGCCGAGCTTGAAAGTTACGGGAAAGCAGCGGATGCATTCCGCAAAATGCTTTCCCGTGAACCAGACTTGCTGCGTCCCCGTCTTGAACTGGCAAGAGTGCTGATGCTGTCCGGGAATTATTATGGAGCCCGTTATAATTTCGAGCAGGTACTGAAACATGACCTGCCGGATACAGTGCAAAACAATGTTACGCGAATGCTTACGCGCATCCGTGAAGAGCTGCCCTCTTTTGACTTTGTCGTTGAACTGATAAGTGACAGCAATCCTAAACAGGCCACTTCAAGTAAGGAAGTGGAAATCGATGGTTTGCTGTTTAAGCTTGATGATGACGCCCGGGCGAGCAGAGAAACAGGCTTGCGTTTCCTGCTGGATGGCCGGGTTCCTTTCGGCGATCCTTCGCTTTGGTTTATCAGGGGGCAGGCTGAACATCTGGCATATGGCAACCGGGATCTTGATTTCAGTTATCTGCAGCTGGCAGGAGGAAGGCATTTCCCCCGGGAAAACCATACGCTTAGTCTGGAAGCCGGGTATCACTGGTCACGTTATCAGAATGAATCATTGTACAGAGGTGCGATATGGCGCGTCAGTGATTTTCGTTCACTGCGCAGGGATCTTTTCCTGCGCCTTGATCTAACAGGCCTGCAACTGAAATATCCTGATCACTCCTTCCGGGATGGATGGCAATACACGGCAAGTTCTAATCTGACTTATATAATTACTCCAAGATCGCGCTTGAATGCCGGTATAGGCTACACCATCAACCGAGCCGATGAATCTATTTACAGTTTTGATCAGCCTTTTTTAAGTCTGCGTTACGTGTATGAGTGGCCACATGGCTGGATCACCGGAGCTAATCTCAGGCTCAGCCACATAGAATACAAAGACGATGATCCTTTTTTCCGTGAGACTCGTCGCGAGAGAGAAGTTCGATTAGAGGCGGACATACTGAACAGGCGTCTTAGTGTCTGGAGATTCTCGCCTCGTTTGACGGTCGGCCATGTTGATCATGCCAGCAATATCGACTTTTTTTCCTGGAAGCGTACATATATACGATTGGGCATGACTGCAGAATTTTAATTAATTAAGGTGTTTGCTTAACAAGTACCTGTTAGAATATAGCATGTGAGTATTGCCGAATATGTTAGGTTAATAAATTTGAAACAAATGGAGGCAAAAAGTCAAATTATGAATTTAAAAGACGTTCATGCTTAATCACTTTATCATTTTACTTGTTATTGCAGTTAGCTGCAGTACAACCGGTAGTATAACAATGCATGATTATTTTGACGGGCAAAAAATTAAATGAACAACTGCAGTTTTGAAAATCAATGGATGATTGACGAACAATACACAAGGCGTCCTTTTTACGGCAGTCCCAGAATGACCGACTGGTTACGCAGTCAGGGAAAGCTGGTCAATCACAAGCGTGTAGAGCGACTGATGCGCTAGATGGGCATCATGGCTATTCATCGACAATTATTTCTCCCTGTCAACGACAATTATAATTCCCTGTGCCTGTTCCCAATAATTCACTCCTAATAATCCCCATATCCGACTTCGCCGCTGATACTTCCAATGTCTTCCCCTGCTGTAAACACAGTTTCCTCACACTTGATTGTCTGTGATCATCCAGGACCTTCTATCTGGATGAAGTTTCCCCAAAAACTGGACAAGGAGTTAAGGTGGAATTTATGAACATCCACAAGTCCGGAATCGGGAGGAAAAATGTCCAAGCGAAAAAAGTACAGCGCGTCTTTCAAGGCCCAGGTAGCCCTGCAGGCATACAAGGGTGAGAAGACCCTGGCTGAGTTGGCCAGCCTGTACAAAGTTCATCCAAATCAAATTTCCAAATGGAAAAAGCAGCTCATTGAAAATGCTCCAGAACTTTTCAATGGTTCTCACAAAAA
>PXEC01000157.1 GCA_003566255.1 Candidatus Peregrinibacteria bacterium
AGTTTTGGTTTTTTTAATTGCCGATAGGGCTTCCGATTGCAAATTTTTCAGTTGCGTTTCCATATGTGGGAATCTTATCCGTTTTGCGGGAGGATTTCAAGGAGATGGGGATAAATATGATTTTAGTGTCTTTTTTTGGGGGTGGTGCTTATGTGAAAGCAGTCCCGGGACTGTGTTTGAGGGTGGAATTGGATTTGGTTTGTTAAAAAAAGAACGCGATTTTTGATCGCGTTCTTTTTTGGTTGGGCGTTCCTTATGCCTCGCTACGCTCGGCGGAACGCCCACGGGGACGTGCGGAGCACGGCCCTATTTAACGGCGTCCTTCAAAGACTTTCCTGCTTTGAAAGCTGGAAGCTTCATTGCTGGGATTTTGATCTTTTCACTTGGGTTTCGTGGGTTTACACCTGTTCTTGCCGCTCTCTTTGAAACGCGGAAAGTTCCGAAACCGGTGATTGTTACGCTTTGCCCTTTCTTAAGGCTTTTTGTGATTGATCCAAGAATGGATTCAAGCACCTCGGAAGCGGCTTTTTTTGTGACGCCTGCTGCTTGTGCAGCTTCTGTCACTAAGTCTTGCTTAGTCATAAACCAAGAGGTTAGGAATTAAATCACAGGTATTATATTGACTGTATGGCTTAAATCAAGAGAGTTTTTAAAAAAAGCTTTTGACGGTTGACGGATGCCCACATCTTCTATAAGAATTATTGCTGTAATTTAATTCCGTTTATGGCGAAGAATTTGGTTATTGTTGAGTCTCCGGCGAAAGCGAAAACGATTTCCCGTTTTTTAGGCAGAGATTATAAAGTTTTGGCTTCCATGGGGCATGTTATGGACTTACCCAAATCCAAGATGGGGGTTGAAGTTGATAAAAATTTCAAGCCCAGTTACATGATTCCCGCGGACAAAAAGAAGACGGTCAATACGTTGAAAGACGAATTGAGAAAGGCCGAGGAATTGTATATCGCGACTGATGAGGATAGGGAAGGAGAGGCTATCGGATGGCATCTTTTGAAAGCTTTGAAGGTTGATGAAAAGAAGATGCCGGTTCATAGAATCGTTTTTCATGAAATTACGGAGGAAGCGATCAAAAAAGCATTGAAAAATCCCAGAAAAATAGATCAAGATTATGTTGATGCTCAGCAAGCGAGAAGAGTTTTGGACAGGCTTGTGGGATATGAGTTATCGCCTTTGTTGTGGCATAAAATCAGGTACGGTTTATCCGCGGGAAGGGTTCAGAGTGTTGCCGTAAGACTTGTTGTTGAGAGAGAGCGTGAGATAGAGGCTTTTAAACCGGAAGAATACTGGAAAATAGAGGGTCTTTTCAAAAATTCCAAAAAAGATTCTTTTGAAGCCGAACTTCAAAAATATAAAGACAAGAAACTCTCCCTGAAGAACGAGAAAGAAGCCAAACAAGCGGAAAAAGATCTGAAGAAAGCCGAATATAAGGTTTCGAAAGTCGAAAAAAAACAGATAAAAAGGAATCCCGCGCCTCCTTTCATCACTTCCACTCTTCAGCAGGAAGCTTCTCGGAAACTGCATTTCTCCGTTAAGAAGACCATGACCGTGGCGCAACAACTTTACGAGGGAATTGATACCGGGAAAGGCGAAACGGGACTTATAACTTATATGAGAACGGACAGTGTTAATTTGGCGGATTCCGCTTTGAAGGCCGCTAAAAACGTTATTGAAAAGGAATTCGGCAAGGAATTCGCGCTTTCCACGCCACGTAGATATAGAGGGCGAAAGGGCGCTCAGGAAGCACATGAAGCGATCCGTCCGGTGGATCTGAGCCTGAAGCCTGAACAGGCCGCGAAATTTTTAGAGAAGGACCAGGCCCGTTTGTACGAACTTATTTGGAAAAGAACAATTGCTTGTCAGATGAAGGAAGCGTTGGTGGACAAGGTAGCTGTGAATATAGAGGCGAACGATTATACTTTTAGAGCAACCGGACAAACGATAGTTTTTCCCGGATTCATGGAAGTTTATATGGAAGGTCGTGATCCCGGTGAAGAACATCCCGAAGCCGATCACCACGAGGGAGATAAATTTTTGCCGGAACTTAAAGAAGGAGAAAACGTTGATCTGGAAAAACTTAATGTTGATCAGCATTTTACCAAACCTCCCGCGAGATATACGGAAGCGTCTTTGGTCAAAAAGATGGAAAGCGAAGGTATAGGAAGACCTTCCACATACGCTCCCACGATAAGCACCATAATAACCCGCGGGTATATTGAAAAAGATGGAAAATCCTTGAAACCGACCGATGTCGCGGGAGTAGTTACGGATATGCTTGTTGAAAATTTCAACGACATAGTTGATTACAAATTCACCGCGGAGATGGAAGAAAAGTTGGACAAAGTGGAGGAGGGAAAAATCAAATGGACGCCGATGATAAAGGAGTTTTACGAGCCGTTTCACAAGAACATCGAAAAAAAGGAAAAGACTCTGAAGAAAGCCGATATCGTGAATGAAGAAACCGATGAAGTCTGCGAAAAATGCGGGTCAAAAATGCTTGTTAAGCTTGGGCGATTTGGGAAATTTCTTTCCTGCTCCAATTACCCGGAATGCAAAAACGCAAAGCCTTTGAACGGAAACGGCAAGGAGGGTGGAAGCGGAGAAGCGAGCGTTGAAGAAAGCAAAGAATTTAAGGAGTTGAAGAAAAAATTCAAAGGAAAGAAGTGTGAAAAATGCGGGAAAGATATGGAGCTGAAAACCGGGAAATTCGGGCCGTTTTTGGGTTGCTCCGATTATCCGGACTGCAAAAATA
>PXEC01000077.1 GCA_003566255.1 Candidatus Peregrinibacteria bacterium
CGATCACAGCCGCGGGAGCATTCGGGATAGGTTTTGCTTTGAAAGATCTGATAATGAATTTTCTCGCGGGAGTAATGATCTTGATTGGAAGACACTTTGCTCTGGGAGATTTTATAAGCGTGGGAGGGACTCTTGGGAGAATAGTTGAAATACAATCAAGAGTGACAATCATGAAGGCGATAGACGGCACGAAGGTGATCGTTCCAAACGCGGAACTTTTTACCAAACAGGTGACAAGTTTTACAAGTAACCCTTT
Organism: Candidatus Peregrinibacteria bacterium; assembly: GCA_003566255.1. GTDB lineage: Bacteria > Patescibacteriota > Gracilibacteria > UBA1369 > LOWO2-01-FULL-3 > SLNK01. The sequence goes on from PXEC01000077.1 coordinate 257, forward strand.
CAGGAGAATAGAAGCCGTAGTCACGGTTGACTACAGAAATGATTTGGAAAACGCTGTAAAAATATGCATGAAGGCCGTTAAAGAAACAAAAGGAATTCTTATTGAGCCCGCGCCGGGGGTTGTAATCGACAGTTTTGGTAAAAGAGGAGTTGAATTGAAGGTCAGAGGATGGGTTGAGTCAAGAGGCGGATGGATAAAAATAAGAAGTGATATGGTGTTAAAAATAAAGGAAGAGTTTGATAAGCACGGAATAACGATACCATGGCCGATCAGGACAATCGTTTATGATAAAGACAGCGAAAAAATAGAAAAAATGATTGAGGAAGAGGTCGCTAAAGAAACAAAGCCTCAGCAAGCGCAACCTCAACAGCCCCAACAGCCTCAGCAAGCACAACCTCAACAATCTCAACAGCCTCAGCCTCAACAGCAAACATCTCCGCCCGGATCGAGTCAACCCTCGGACGAAGGGGGGCAACCTTTGAAACCATTGGGGGAGACGGTTTAAAAATTCAAATTCGCAAATATAAACAAAAGCCCCCCGTAAGGACGGGAGGCACAAATTCGTACTCTATCGACTAGTTTGTAATAAAAAAGTCCAGAGTTTTTGTTTTTGAATTTGTTTTTGTTTTCCGGGAGACCAATCCCTTTTTTCACAAGCTGTGCTTCGGACGTTATTTTTGGTCGCGCCAACGACTGTCTGTTTTACGTGACCTTCTACCCGCTTTAAAAAAGTTGAGGGGAGGCCACCAGACCTTTCCGCGAGGGAAAGAAAGACCGGTCCAGTTGGTCGGAAAGGGCCATCACAAAGCCTGAGAAATGGAAGGAAATTCTTCCAAACATTTCTCAAGCTTCGTTACTTTTTTTCAACGGTCTAAATTAGGTTCGACGATGACATCTTATAACATCATCATTTTTAGTGTTTCATACCACTATAACAAATCAAAAAGAGGGATGCAAACATAACAACTGGACACAACGCAAGCCTGTTTTTTAATTTAGGATTGGACTTTTAGTTCTTCCGTTGATAGAGTTTCAGCAAAGCTTACATATTAACAATGACAGGCTTATCGATATTCGATATTGCTGGGCCCATAATGGTAGGGCCCTCCAGCTCTCACACTGCGGGTGCCTGCAAAATAGGCCAATTCGCGAGAGCGCTCTTCCATGGGACGCCCAAAAAAGTGACATTTTATCTTCATGGCTCTTTCGGCGAAGTTTACAAAGGACACGCAACGGACAGAGCACTACTAGCCGGGGTCATGAAGTTCAGAACAAGCGAACCACTGATAAAAAAAAGTTTTGAAATAGCGAGACAGAAAAAAGTAAAATACTCATTCATAAAGAAAAACCTCGGGCCAAAGCTTCATCCGAACAGTGTAAAAATAGTCATGGAAAATAAAAAAAGAAAGATGGCGGTAACCGGATCTTCAATAGGAGGAGGAATGATAGAAATCGTAAAAATCGATAACTTCAACGTAAATATAAGAGGACGTGCGGGCAAGTATTTATCCCTTGTGGTACGACATCAAAAAGGCCAAAAAATAATAAAAGAGCTAAAAAATAAGATAGGCAGAGTGGGAGTAAACGTAGCTGAAGTTTTGGAAACAACACTCAACGGGAAAAGCCTGAGTGTTTTTAATTTGGACGGGAGGCGACTAACTCTTCAAGAAGTGATAGATATGGAAAGAAATACAGAGGGAGTTGATTTTATAAGATCGTTATCTAAGCTACAAACACAATGAAGTCAAAATATGAATTTCGCACGGCTCAGGATGTGATGAGGCTGACAAAGGCTCACAAAATAACCATTTCCGAATTGGCAAAACGCTATGAAGTGGAAACGTCCGGGAAATCCGTCGCAGCGGTCAGAAACAAAATGAAGCTTATAAGGGATATGATGTATGATGCCGTGAGGAAAGGGGTTAAGTCCGGAGAAAAATCCAATACGGGGATGGCCGGAGGTGACGCAAAAAAACTTTACAATTCAATGAAGAAATTGAGCGAGATGATGGGGAATAGAACGACTGTAAGGGCAATGGCATACGCAATGGCGGTGGGAGAAAGAAACGCGTGCATGGGAAGAATTGTCGCATTCCCGACTGCGGGTGGCGCGGGAATAGTCCCCGGAGTGCTGTTTAGTGGGATGGAACAATTAAAAGGAAGAAAAAGAAAACTCTTGAGAGGAATGTTTACGGCATCAGCTATCGGCTTGATAATAGCGGAAGGATCAACGTTATCGGCGGCGAAAGGAGGATGCCAAGCTGAAGTGGGAGCGGGGGCCGCAATGGCGGCGGCGGGATTGACGGAAATGAGAGACGGGACTCCGGAACAATGTCTTCACGCGGCGGCCATAAGCCTGAAAAGCTACCTGGGATTGGTCTGCGATCCGCTGGGAGGACTGGTGGAAGTTCCATGCATAAAAAGAAACGCGATAGGATGCATGGTGGCGATTGGAGCTTCCGATATGGCCATGTCCGGAATAAAAAGTTTTATCCCATTCGATGAAGTGGTGGACGCGATGAAAAGAGTGGGAGACAGCATGTCTCCGAAACTCAGAGAAACCGCATTGGGGGGGCTTGCCACAACAAAGACAGGAAAAATGATAAAGACAAAAATATGTTCAAAATAGTTATATTGGCGTCCACAAAAGGAACGGACTTACAAGCGATAATCGATGAAATGAAGGCGGGGAAAATGCCGGGAATAGAGCTTGCGGCGGTCATTTCCAATAAAAAAAACTGTTATGCATTGAAGCGAGCAAGTGAACAAGGATACAAAACCATATTTGTTGACCCGAAAGATAAAACTCGGGAAGAGTTCGATGAAGAACTTGCAAAAATAATAGAAGAAAACGAAGCTGATTTGATTGTGCTTGTGGGATACATGAGAATTTTAACTCCGGAATTTGTGAGAAAGTTCAAAAACAAGATAATCAATGTACATCCGGCATTGTTGCCGAAATTTTCAGGCAAAGATTTTTTCGGAAGCAATGTGCATGAGGCCGTACTCGCCGCGGGAGAAAAGGAAACAGGCATGACGATACATTATATAGATGAAGGAGTGGACACCGGAGAAATAATAATTCAGAAAAAATGTCCGGTAGCCCCGGATGACACACCGGAAACACTAAAAGAAAAAGTGCAGGAGCTGGAAAAAAAATGGTACCCCGAAATCATAAGGAACATTGCAAATTCTTCCGATATTTAACAGCTGTAACTTTTACCTCCACTTCCAAAAGTATTTTATCGCGCTTCTCAGGTGATGCCAGAAGACTTTTTTCCCAAGCAACCCAATGTTTGAGCCACCGCTTAAACGCTTGTGATTATGGGTGACCTCAGCTTCCGGGAAATAGACCACTTTTTTGCCCAAAACTCTAATCTCTCTGCACAGATCAAAATCTTCCATAAACAAAAAGTATCTTTCATCAAACCCGTTGACCTGCTCAAAAACTTCCCTGGGAATCAAAAAACAAGAACCGACCAACAGATCAACTTCCTTCGTCTCGGAATGATCAAAGTCATCCATTGTATAAGAGGCAACTTTTTTACGAAAAAAAGGCAGCTTCCCCAAGAAAGTCCTTTTTAGAACAAGATCAAAAAAACGCATGTCCCTTCTGCAAGAATCCTGTACCGACCCATCGGGATAAACTTGTTTCGGACCAAGAATCCCGATATCCGGGTTGTCATCCATATGGGAAACCATTTTTTGAACGCTGTCTTCATTCACGAAAACATCGGGATTCAAAATCAGAATATATTCCCCCTGAGAATTTTTGACTCCCAGATTATTTCCTCCTCCAAACCCAAGATTTCTGTCTGATTTTATAAATTTGATCAGACCTTCATTTTCAGCTTTCTCCAAATACCCCAGACTTATAGGGTCGGTTGAGGCGTTGTCCACCGCTATAAATTCAAAATCAAAATCCATTTCCCCTCGGTAAAAAGCCTCAATACACATTTTTGGAAAATACTTGCTGTTATAATTCAGCATTACAGCGGACAGTTTGGGTTTTTGCTTTTCCCCTGTCATAACTTTTTCTTAAATTCTTCCCTGTCTTCGCTGACATCGCATTTGTTTTCCGATATTTTCAGTTCAAAGCATCCTCTCACAAAACTTTTCGGAGGGATATTTTCCCCGATCACAATTCCAGCTCCAACAAAACTTCCTCTTCCAATCTTAACTCCCGGCATCAAACTTGTATTGATCCCAATCCTCACATCACTCCCGATTATCGCTCCGAATTTGTTTCCTCCCGTACTCAATTTATTCCCATCACAATCAACAAGAACATCACATTCATCAAGACGAAGATTGCCCGTAACCGTCCCCGCGCCAAAAGAAACATTATTTTCAATCACGCTGTCACCGATGTAATTTGAATGAGTCCACACCCCGCTTCCCAAGTAACTCCTCGCGACCTCCGTGGAAAACCCTATAACACAATCGGCACCCACATTACTTTCCCTGACTAACGCATTATTCGCGATAACAGAATTTCTCCCGATATAACAGGGGCCGTTGACAATCGCGCCTTCAAAGATTTTAACTCCCTCCTCAATAATCACATCCTCTTTGATAATCGCGCCCGGAGAAATATGAGCTTTATCACTCACAAACTTTTCCGCCTTATCAAAATAATATTTAAAAACTTTTTGGACATGCCAAGGGAATTTAACGGGATGCCAAGCTCCGGCATATTCAACGGCCTTAAACTTGATCCCGTCACGCATCATCTCCGCAAGCGCGACTTCATATTTATCATCGTTCTCACTTTCAGTTTTTTCCAAGTACGAAACAAGTTTTTGAGGATCTTTATGCATGTGAACGACCAAATTCACAAGATTCCCGGGCTCGTTCCCTTCGCCGGGTTTCTCAATTATATTGCTTATAAAACCGTTCGAATCGGTTTCCAAATAGCCGCCGGGAAAGTACTCGGAGACTTTGTATCCCAGCAGATACCCGAAGGCCTCTCCCTTTTCGGATTCTTTTTTAATCGATTCGAAAGCCGATTTTTCAACGACATCATTACTGCTGAAAATAATGACCGGTTCATCGGATAAAAGATTTTTCGCGGACAGAACGGCACCACACATCCCAAGGCTCAAGTCCTCCTGCTCAATAACGGAGACACGCATATGAAGGCTTTCTCCCAACGCTTCGATTTTTTTCATATTATGTTCCCCGCCCACAACAATAACATCATCAAGCCCGCTCTCATGTAAAAGCTCAAGTTGGTGCTGAATAAGAGGCTTGCCTGCAAAGTTCAAAAAATTTTTGTCTTCAATCGGCTTCATCCTTTTACTTCTGCCTGCAGCCAAAAGCAAAACCTTCATAAGAGAATATTCAAGTTAAAATTTCATCAAGACACCCTTTTTTCTCAGCCAGTCGTATTTCCATCGCGATTCTTTCTCCATAACTCAGACTTTCACCATATAAATATCCGGAGTAAGGCGTGAATTTTGTTCCGGGAGATCCGGGAATCCGCATGCTCACGTCAAAAATAACAAATTCCTCTTTTCCGTCGTCCGCCGCGACAGCTCCTTGCAAAGCAAAAGGCCCGATAATCCCCGGCGCGACCTCTTTCTTCATCGTCTTAACAAACTTCTCTCCGATATCATAAGCTTTTTCAACCAAAGATTCCTTCATGGTAACCGCGTAGTGCCCGGTCTCTATCATTTTGGGGGTGTATCCGTAACTCAAAAGCCTTTTCTGTACATCGCAATCCAGACGCAAAAAGCCGTCAAGATCTGTTTGTCTGCGGGTGTCCGTGCCCATAAGTTCAAGCTCGCCGGTTATGGGGGAATAAAAGAAATTAAGATTGATGTGTGCGCCTATGACAAATTCCTCTATGGTGGAATTGTCCAGATCTTCTTGGGTTATTTGCCCCTTCTTGATCATTTTTTCAGATTGTTTGTGATAAGCCGTTGTGCTTGTGATAACAAAAAACGCTCTCTCATATCCGCGTGTTGCTTCGTTTACTTTTACCATAAGAGGTCCGCCCTTTTCGTCTCCGAAATGCTTGTCCAGGACTTTATCAAGCTTTTCCGGATCCATTTTGGAACCGCCTTCACGTAAAATTTTGGGGATTCTTATTCCGGATTTTTCCAGCAAATGATATTGATTAAGCGGCTGATCCCTCTCCTCCAGCTTAACTCCCTGTCTCAAGCCGAATATCGGGATTTTGAAATCCTTTTCGATTTTTTTGAAATCGCAGTAGACCCAAAAATACCTGTTATGGATAAAAACCGTGTTCAAATCTTTAAGCTGTTTTTGGACATCTTTTTTTACGATATCCTCAAATTTATCAACAACGATGATATGATCAACACATCCCTTTTCGCCTCCCAGCTTATCACTTCGTTTCTTGTAGTATTTCTTGTAGGTTTTTTCACGGCCCTTCTGACAGACAACAACCGTTTCAAATCCGTATTTCTCGGCACCGTGACAAACGTCAAGAGCACTGTGTCCACCAAGAACCCCGATCGTAATTTTCTCTTTTGGATTTATCATGGCGATATTCTAGCACAAAAAACAAATGGGGTCAGGTACAATTTCTGACTCTTTTTTAATTTCAAAGGGAGCGTGGGGAGCAAATACTTTTCTTTGCGCTTGGAACGCAGCCCCTTTACACCCGCCAAAGGCGGGTTCCAAGGGACGCGAGCCACATGTGGCTCGCTCTGCTTCCCGGTTAAAGCGCTTCAGCAAAGTATTCACTCCCCACACTCCCTCTATAAAAAACCTTGCAAAATTGTACCTGACCCCATTTAGCCCAAAACCAGATCAAGCTTATCCGATTCAATCGCCATTTTTATATCTCTGGCGATTCTGCGCCCCGTGCTCATCGGTTCGTTATACCGAAGCCACGCATACGGTGAGCCGTTTATATAAGGATTTGTTCCCGCGACTATTCTCGCGGATATTTCGAAAACATAATAATTAAGTTCCGGGTCCATTATCCCTTCCAGACAGAAAGGACCGAAGAGCCCGCCATCCGCGCCTGCAAGATTTCTCGAAGTCCTCACAACGTCCTCTCCCATCTTAAAAATTTGAGGAAGAAGTGATTCCCTAATCACAATCGGAACATTTCCGGCAATCGTATAAGTGGTGTGAATCCCGACATCAACCTGATCTTTGGCCGCTATTCTTCCTATTGAGTCGGCGTTTGATTCATAACGCTTATCAAACCCCATGACTTCAAGTTCATCGGTGACTCTGCTATAAAAATAATGGGAATAAACGGGAACTCCCACAATATATTCCTGTATCGCAAATTTTTCATGGCCGGGTAGATCCTTATACTCTTCGTACCTTTGATAAAACTCCTCCGGAGTGTTCGCCAAAAAATACCCTTTGCCACCTTTGGCCCCATGGAATTTTATGATAACTGGCCTGTCTATATCCTCCGGACTCTTGAAGACTTCAGGAAGGTTTATGCCCGCATCCAAAAGCCACTTTCTTTCCTTTGTTCTGTTTGATTCCCATTCAAGAATACCTTTCGTCCCGTAGTGCATCGCCTTTATTTTTTTGACATTTTCAGGCCCCAAATAAGCCACAAAAGATCCATGCGGGATAACAACTGAATTTTGGTCGATAAGATGTTGTTCTATTTGAAAATAATCCTTGAACGAATCAACCACAATAATCTGATCCGCTACGCCGTAGCTTTCATAAGGGCGAGTAGAGCCTTTTTCGCAAATGCAAATTGTCTCAAATCCCTCATCTTTCGCGCCGCGCAGAATCTGTAGTGCAGTGTGGCTTCCGAGTGTCGCTATTTTGTAATCTCTGATGTTTCCCATACGTCAAAAATTTAAGACTTTTGGCAATCATACAAAGAAAAAATTTTTTTGTCTACAAAATTAAGAAAAAAACGTCCAAGCCCCCAGAACTATAAGATAGACAGCGAAGATGTTCAGACTGAATCGTTTAAAAAATTGTATCAAAAACCAAATACTGAAAAAGCTGAAAACAAAAGAAGCAACAAATCCCAAACTTAAAGCGCTCAAAGAAGCTCCCGCCGAGGAAGAATTAAGAATTTCATTGCCGTTTTTTACAACGGTCAAAAATCCTGCTCCGGCAATCGCGGGCATGGCAAGCAGAAAAGAAAATCTCGCGGCCGTGCTTCTTTCAACACCTTGAAAGATCCCGGCAACGATAGTAGCACCGGAACGGGAAACTCCCGGGATCAAAGCCGCCGCCTGCGCCAAACCTATGACTATCGCAGTGGACAGATTTACGTCACGCAGCCCCTTTCTTTGATATCCGCCGGGCTTGAACCAATCCGCGGTTTTTTCAAAACATACGGACAAAGATCTCAAAAATTTGGACTTCAGCGGCATTGAATTGTGAACATGCTTGTAAACAAATTCTCCGATTATAAAAATAAATCCCGTCAAAATCATAGCTACCGCAACACCGTTCGCGCCACGAAACATAGCATCTATGCGGTCCTCATAAAGGGCTCCCACCAATGCAACCGGTATCGTCGCGATCACTATGTAAACAATCAACTTCCCATAAGGATCTTCCTTATCAACCTTTCCTCGAAAAAGATTGAAAAACGCCTTCAACATCCCAATAAGATCCCGCCTGAAGTACGCAAAAATCGCAAAAAGGGAAGCAATGTGAACAACGACATCAAAATTTTTGAGCAATTCAACCTCAAGCCCCAGAATCTCCTGCCCCAGAACCAGATGCCCGCTGGAAGAAATGGGCAAAAACTCGGTTATACCCTGCAACACACCCAAAATAAGAGCTTCAATCAAATTCATATCCCGCAAATAATAACAGCAAATCCCTCAGGGCAAAAATTCTAAAAAGTTTCTCGTTGATAAAATCTTCAAAACATGGTAATATTACAACGTAAATCGTGATACTGAAGAGATTTTCCGAGCAATTGTAAACACTAAAAAACACAAACAACAAATTTAAATATATAAAACAAAAATAAATAACCAAAAAAAACATGGAAGATTTACAAAGACCTTCCGAAGAAGAAGGCGAACAAATCGAGGTCCCTTCGACTGAAGACAAAGGACCTCAAGAACAAAAACCACAAAACAAAAAGTGGTGGTTTATCGGGATTTTGGGGGTTGTGGTCTTGGGCCTTGTGGCTTATCTCTTGGCGGGAACTGACCTCTTCAGAGGAGAACTGAGGATAATACCGTTCGAAGAGGAGGAAGCCATCAAGGACTCGAACACCGAGATGGAAAAGATCGACGGATATGTGTACGAAACAGGGCAAGGACCGGAAGTCAGAGCAATAGAAAAGGTGTTACCGGGCTATCAAGCATGGCCGTTGGAGCAAGACAAGGAGAGTAGCTGGAAACTAAGGAATCTGGAGGATGAACAAACACACGTTTTGTTTGTCAACAAAGAAGATTCCGGGACATTCCGGGTTCTAGCCGCGGACTTTGAAACAGTCCACCCGCTACCCGATGAAGAAAACATATTAAAACACGGATTTGTAGATAACTCCCAGATGTATGATGCCGCATCGCCGGGCGCGGAGATAGACAAACGCGTTTGGTTTGTTGAAAACAAAACCCTCGGGACACAAAAATGTTATAGCGCTTCAGTAGGAGAATCATATGATGGGGTGACATGTGAACAAATTGATGCAGACCATTTTGACAGAGGAGTGATTTTGGAACTTTCACCGGGAGAAAACGAAGTGACTTTAAGAGTCGAGGATGCCGCGGGAAGGAGCGATTACGTTTCAGAAACACTTATGGTCGTTCCGCCAGAGGTGAATGTTGAACTCGCATGTCTTGAAATCAAGATAGAGCAGGTTTTCGAAATGCTGGGACCGTTTATAAGCCCAAGCGATGACGAAACAATGGTACTGACTCACGTACCTGAGGACCAGGAATCAATCTATAGAGATCTCGCGGAAAGAGTTCAAGCCCTTTCCCCTTTGCTCTATTTCCCGGTTGAACGCTTGACCGAAAAAGAAACCGGAAAGCGCTTAAGACACGAAGAAATAGGAGCAATGATAGAAATTTCCGGGGTAGAGGGGTTGGAAACAGAAAAAATTCTGGACGCGGTCATGGACTGGGCAAAAGAATCTGACAAAACAATCAGCGAAGAAATCACCTTGGATTCCTTGAGGGAAGAGGGATTGAGTGAAGATAGAATAGGACTGATAGAGAACTTTTATCCCAGAGACGTCTTGATGAGCGAGTTGACCGTCGCAAGTCTTGCCAATCAAATGGAAAGTCATCTTGCAACAGAAAGTCCGGAAATGGACGCTTCAGAGAGATGGCTGAGGGCGCTGATCAATGTCAACGAAATAGGAAATTTGGCAACAGTAAAACTGCTCAGAAAAATAGGAGTTGAGGAAATGAGCAACGAAGACGCTTTTAACAGTTTGGCAACCGATCTTGGTGTGGATTTACAAGATGTACAAGGCATAATGCAAATAGAGTTAGGCCATGCTCTGGCTCCGATTTTCAGCAGATTGCTGGGAATGGTTGCTGAGGGCGTTTTGCCGGACTTGGTAGAAATGATGGAGGACGATAGCAACTGGGTAGAAATAGAACACAGATCACCATCGCTTAAAGAGTTGCAAAGACAATATTTGATCAGGCAAAAAGGAGCCGAGGAGATAGCATACAGACTTTACGCTTTCGGAGACATGGTAACGCCAGTTTTTGACGGTAGTGTGCAATGTATCAGCCTAGAAGATGAAGACCCTGAAACTACACAGTACTATGTACCCGGGTTTGAAGTTCCAACATCCGCGCCGGACGATCCGGCAGAGGAGGAAACCACAATAATGCGTATAGACGATGCATATAGGACTATCGACCTAGAAGCGGATATAACAATCTCTCCGAGATTTATACGACCCGAATTCTCAATTTTGGAGAGACACGAAAATCTAATTGCGAGTTCCACATATAGAGGATCAGGAGGCGCAATTCTCGTCGAAACCATTCCCGAAAGAAGACCTGTCAATATTGTCACGGGAGAAGACTTTGTAATAGCCTTGAAAGGCACGGTTTATTTTGAAGCAGGCAAAAGAGAATGTGTCGAGGAGCCGCTTGATCAGGTACTCATAATCCCTTTGACGGATAATCTCCTCAGAGCAAACCTGGAGTGGTTAACAGAGGGGAGAGTGGACGATATTGAGAAAGAAGATCTGGTAGAAAGTCTGGACGCTCTTAGAGCTCAGTATGCCGCGTTAAATATTTACGGAGATTATTGTGAAGAAATAACAGTTATTCCCGATCCGGACCCGGATCCCGAACCCGAACCCGAACCAACCCCGGATCCTGAACTAACTCTCGATGAATGTGAGGTTGATAATCTGACAGCAACACTCACGGCCGAACTTACAGAAGCCCCCGAGGATTGGACAGTTCTATATCTATGGGATATGGGAGATGGAAATTTTTATTTCAGCGAAATTGCATATCAAGAGCATGAATATGAAGATTACGATGAACAATACGAGGTGACGCTATACGCGATCATGGCGGACGAAAGGCTTTTGGATAATGTGGGAAGTGTAGAAGATTATGAGCTCATCGGAAACCTGATAGTAACTTATGTCGATGGCGCGATGTTCAGCAGGCATGAATATATCACAACAGATCCACAGATTTGTGAAACAGGAACCGAGCCGGAACCCGAGCCGGAACCGGAACCGGAACCTGAACCCGAACCCGAACCTGAACCCGAATGTGAAGAGGGTGAGATCTGGGACGAGTACAGGGAACAATGCGTGCCGGTTGAGAGAAAAGACCCCAGGGAATTTAGACCGCTCGGGTGCTGGACCATGTTGCCATACCAAGCGTACACGGACATGGATAGACTCCATCCGTACTTTGAAGTAGTCGATGTATTTTCAAGGGCAAATATCTTGACCCCGGAAGATGTTCTAGAGCCGGTGGTACACGGATACATAGACAAGGAGACAGGTGAAAGCGAATTTAGACCCATGAGACATACAACCAGAGCGGAGGGATGGAAGATGATAACCCGCGCGTCATGTTTCTTTGATTGGGCTGAAGACAAAATAGATATGGACG
>PXEC01000106.1 GCA_003566255.1 Candidatus Peregrinibacteria bacterium
CATTTGTATCTCCCTTGCTTGAAGATGATGTCGTAACACTGAAAGATCTTGCAAGTCCTTTTGTCGGGTCGTTATCAATAAATGCTCTTATATCCGATGAACTTATCTCCATCAGAAGATCACCTTCGTTATACACCCTCAGTCCGTCAGTGGAAACATCAAGTACAACTCTGTCCGAACTGTCTTTCACCTGAAAAAGCGTTTCGGCTGTCAGTAAAAATACTGCTGCCATGATTAGAATTGTAAACTTCTTCATTTTATCCTCCCGATTTCAATTCTTCTATCTCTCTTCTCAATTCATCTATCAGAATTTTCTGATCCTGCAAAGCTTTAAGCATTGGTGTGATCAAATCTTCGTAGTTGACTGTTTCAACTCTGCCCTCTTTATTGTAACTCGCGAAAGAAGGATTAACCTGTTCGACTTCTTCTGCTATCAGTCCGTAAATCTCCTTTTTATTTGTGTCATTCACATAATTGAAGTTTACCGGCCTCAATGAGTAAAGCCAGTCTACATTATCTACATCAGAAATATTTTCTTTGTACCTTTCAGATGACAGAACAACCCCTACATATCCAGAGTTATCAATCCTCAGATACCGGTTTGTTGTCCCTACACTGTATCCATATGCTTCATCAAAACGAACTACACCAGTACCTCTTAGCTGCCCTCTTACTATTGAATTACCGTCAACCCCCGAAACCCATGCGGTTCCGTCTGCGTTACCACCTACTCTCAGACGGCTATGAATTCTGACATCACCGGTTCTTTCAAGTGTCATAAGAGCGTTAGATACAGTTACCTGACTGGCATCTCCCACATTATTTATTGCAAAATGCATATCACCACGACCGAAGTTTTCTGATCTGGAGAAAAATATTGCACCTTTAGGCCCAGTTGAAGTTGTGCCATGATTCTGAAATCTTAATCCTGACATTCTGGAATTGACATTTCCGTTACTGTTTTGTATATCGATAAATGTACCGTTTAATCCGTCAACAGCGGTTTCAGGATATACAACTCTCAAGTGATTGTTTATGTTGCCGTTCAGCCTGATATTTGTCGCTGTGAGGTCTAAGTCCGTGTTAGGAAATGTTCCCTTTATTAAGGGCGTAGATGTGTCTGAATTAGCTATATACAGTTTATTCGATCCTGTTTCGTTATAACCGGACTGGTGACCTAAAAATACATTGCCTGACCCCTGAGTATTAGAAAAACCGCTCTGCCTTCCGACCATTACATTTCTGTCTCCCGTCAAATCTCTTCCTGCTTCTGACCCGAACAGGCTGTTGTAAAAAGAATCACTTCCTCCTGAACCTGCGCCTCTTCCTGCCCAATACCCCATGAATGTGTTATGATCTCCGGCAACCAGATAGATTCCGGCACCATGCCCAAAAATACTGTTACTTCCTCCCGTTGTATTCATAGCCCCTGCAAAATCACCGAAAATCGCGTTCGCACCACCTGACACATTCGAAAAACCGGCCGTATTCCCTACAATAGTATTGTTACTGGCCATCGAGTTCCTGCCTGCATTCGAACCGACAAATGTACTGAAATGAGATGTGGTGTTGCTGTATCCTGCACCGTCTCCAATGAAGATATTACTCCTTCCGCTTACATTTGAGAATCCTGCTTCATTGCCCAGAAACAGATTTTTTGTACCGTCATTGTCACTTGGAGAATTTGGGGTAGTATTAACACCTGCACTGAGACCAAGAAAAATATTTTCAGGGCTAAAATCCGTGTATTTCTCACCCTGATCACCTTCACGCATTTGAGTGGCATCCGTGTTTACTTCGAGAACATTTGTCTCTCCCTTGCTTGAAGATGATGTTGTTACACTGAAAGATCTGGCAAGTCCTTTTGTAGGATCGTTATCTATGAAAGCTCTTATGTCTGACGAACTTATCTCCATCAGAAGATCGCCTTCGTTATATACCCTCAGTCCGTCAGTAGAGACATCAAGAACTACTCTGTCCTGACTGTCCTTTACCTGAAAAAGCGTTTCGGCCATTAGTATAATCACTGCTGACAGAATAAAAATTGCATACTTTTTCATATACTCCTCCTATTTTATTAAAGAATCAATCAGTTTCCTCATCTCGCTGATCTCCTTCTTCATAGATTCGATTTCTTCATGCTGCTCCTTTATAGCCTGAATGGCAACAACGCTCAAGCCTGAATAGTCTATTGTGTAAGAATCGTCTTCCTCTGTATGGTTCACAAACGCAGGAAACAGTTCAATCACATCCTGTGCAATCAAACCTATATATTTTTTCTCATTGTCTTTCTGAGATGTAAAACGATAATATTTCGGTTCGAGTTTCATTACTCTGTCCTTGACTGAACCCAGTGATTCAATATCTTTTTTCATCCTTATATCGGAAACATGGCTGTACGCTCCAGTTGTAACATTGAAATCCCCTTTTTTTGTAGCGTTGTAAAATAGTGCCAGTTCCTTAGTAGTGTACTGATAAAAATGCCAGCTGTCAGTGTTTCCGTTATGTCTGTTCCAAATATAGAGACCGTTTGTATTAGGTGTGCTGTGAACAAAACTGAATTTACTTGCCGTAAATGTCAGATCAGTATTTGGGAAGGTTCCTGAAATTAAAGGTGTGGTAGTAGCTGTGTTTGCTATTTGAAGTTTGTTTGAAGCTGTCTCATAAGTTCCCGCTCCGAATCCAATGAAAACAGATCCTGACATTGCTGTATTAGAA
>PXEC01000105.1 GCA_003566255.1 Candidatus Peregrinibacteria bacterium
GCCCCCATGGCAATATCGTCCACTCCATCTCCGTTAAAGTCTCCTACGGCCAAAGAGGTGCCTAATTGATCTCCGGCATTTTCTCCATAAAGGGAAAAGCGCGAACTGCCATCACTGGAAGCTCCAAAAACAATAGTCATCGCTCCGTTCCACTGCCGGTTGGAGGTGGAGGCAAATGGGCTTCCAATAAACATATCTGTCAGCCCATCTCCGTTAAAGTCACCATATTCGATAGAAGAACCGAATTGACCGCCTCTAAAATCGCCTAAAAGCTCCATTTTAGAGCTTTCCAAAAGAGAATAGGACTCAAAGACGTCAGCGGAAGCAAACGGGCTTAAAACGCAAGAAAAAGCAAAAACAGAGAAGCTTAACGAGGATAAGAGCAAAATTTTATAAAAATTGACCATGCACGCATTATGAAGGCACAAGATATGAATGTAAAGACTGGACAAATGTAGACAAATAAAGTAAAGTTTTGTCGACATTGTCTACATTGTGTCTATAGACGCATAGTAGACAATGAGTAGACATTATGTAGACACGAAATGGACAAAAAAAGCGAAGAAAAAAACAGTGAAAAACAGTATAAACTGAGTCGGGAAGCGGCAAGCGGGATTCTTGATGTGTCAACAAGGACAGTAGACAGGTACATAAAGGCGGGAAAGCTGTCTACAAGGCTGGCAGAGGGGAGAATATGGCTCAATGAAGATGAAATATTGGATTTCAAGAAAGGGCGGGAGAGTAGACATGAAGTAGACAAAGAGGACGTGTCTATACCGCATTTGTCTAGTGGACACAAAGTAGACAAAGTAGACAATGTTGAAGTCGTGGGGCAAGAAATAATAGAAAAAATGTCCACACAAAAAAAAGTATCCAAAGATACAACGGACACTTTTAAACGCCTGTACGAGGAACTAAAAGAGGAACTCAAGGAAAAACAGGAAAGATTGGAAGTGGCGAATTACAGAGTTGGACAGCTCGAGGCACAAGTCAGAAACAGCATCCCGATGCTGGATTATCGTCGAGAGAGCTACGAAAGAAAAAAAATAGAGGACGATCTGAACAAAAAACTGGAAGAATCAACAGGAGTAATAAGAAGCCTTTCCCTAAAAATAAAATACGAAAAATTCGGCAAACGGGTCTATGTGATAGCCTTGCTGATTGTATTGGCATTACAACCTTTATGGTTTTTCTTCCTCAGTTCATCTGAATAACTTCCCTCTGTTCGGTAACAATACTCAATTCGGGGATCGCACTGCTAAGCCGGCTAAATATCCCGCCGGGAAGTTCAAGGATGGTGATCATATCCGAGGGCTCTCCGATAACGTTAAAAACATAAGGCGAAGAAAGAATGCTTCCGTTAAGAAGTATCTGGCCCCTCGGAAGAGTGTCAAATCCCAACGTTCCGTTAACAAGCCTTATTCCGTTTACGGAAACAGCCTCCGCTCCCGCGTTGAAAAAAGCGTTTACAAGATCGACTATCCAGGGCGTTGAAATATCTCCGCCTATTGAAACCGTTATCCCCGCTCCAAAAATAGAGGATCTGCCGCTAAGTTTGGTGTACCTGCTTATTTGTGATTCAACAGCCTGCAGAGCCAGATTTTGATCGGAAAAATCTTCGATATTGCGTTCAAGATCGGAAATTTCCTGCCGGAGGCTCTCATTCTTATCTTTGAGGATTTTTATTTCTTGAAATATATTGCTATGAACGTCCCTCAAATATTCGGCTTCCACACTCTCATAGGATTTCGACTGAAGAGATATAAGAAATCCCAAGATAATGGCGGTAGCAAAAATATAGTATTTACCCATATTGATTATTGATTTACCAGATTAATATGCTTCGTTCTGAAATCCCCGTTATACATTGGGATCACGACAACGTTTTTCTTGAGAATCTCAAACTTTATACCGTGTCTTCTCATTTTTTCATATACTGAAGGAAGCGAATCACTGTTTAGAAGCCTTTGCAGCATTATCTCGGTGTCTCCAACGGCTCGGATTGTGAAAGGGGGAGCAGTATGAGAATTATTTACCAGAATCGTAGTTCCAACGGAGCTGATCGGAGAGGTGGCTATGACTCTCTGGTTATTAACGGAAACGGCATCAGCGCCGGACGCGAAAAGAATGTTCACGACATCCCTTATATCAGAGGCTTGAACCAGGTGTGCATCCGAAACCTCCGCCCTCTCTCTGATTGCAATAGGGCTGTCACCAAGCAATATTTCCAACCCCTCTCCCCTGACTTCCGTTAGCCCGACATCCATTTTTAACGCTTCCAGTCGATCAAAATTGGCAACTTCCGTTTGGGCGTCTATCAAGTCCTGTGTTTTGGCAAGTTCCTTACGTAAAAAGACTATCCGGCTTTGAAGATAGGATTGCTCATCCAGGAAACTTTTGAGCAAATCCTGTTTTGCGACAACCTCATCCGACGGAAACCCTCCGGCTATTGGGATTTTGGTTTTGAACTGAAGAGTTGCCAACAGCCCGATCACCAGGCCGGCAATCAAAAACGTGGCAAAAAAATTCTTTTTCATCGTATAGGACTTGTTTACAGCAACATAGTACGGAAAACCTCAAAAAGTGGCAAGCGTTCAACTCTAAAAAGCCCCTGAGTTTTAGGAAGTGCGAGGCGCGAGTAGGCACGGGGAGAGAGCCGCGCACCCGAAAGGCGTCTCAAAAGGAAGCAGAGCCGTTCACATGTGAACGGC
>PXEC01000121.1 GCA_003566255.1 Candidatus Peregrinibacteria bacterium
AAAATGCTACTCGAGATTGGTTTAACAGACCCTCAGGCCAAAGCATATATAATACTTGTACAATCTGGACGAACGTCTCCTCCAGAGCTAGCCAAACGGATAAAAGAAAGTCGTTCAAATACTTACAAAGTGCTTGATACGCTCGTAGACATCGGTCTTGTCGTGCGCCATGATGATGACAAAAAATTACAGTATTCGGCAGCAAACCCTGTAGCTCTGGAAAACCTTGCATTGCAAGCTCGTAATAAAGCACTCTCAGAAGAACAAAAAATAAAAAACGCTATGCCAACGCTACTTAATTTCTTTTTTACTCACAGCGAACAACCTGGCATACGATTCTTCCAAGGTAAAGAGGGACTGAACCAAGTCTTCAACGATATAATCCGCACTGGAAAAGATGAATATTTTATTCGATCACCATCAGATTTAGACTATTTCGAACCGTCTTTCTTTGCCAAGCTTCGGCAACGACAGGCCAAAGCTGGCATCAAGACATACGCAATAACGCCTGACGTGCCTAGCGCTAACCATAACCCAGCTATTGATAGAGCTAACAATTTCACTCGAACCTGGATACCAAAACAAAGCTACCATGCAAAAGTAGAGTGGAGAGCATACGGTAATAAAGTTGCCGTCATATCATATGGTGAAGAAGCAGTTGCTATGATAATTGAAAGTCCACAAATTGCTGAAAGTTTTCGTCAAATCTTTCAGCTTATTAGCGCAAGCGTCGATTACACTCCCTGAGTTTTGTCTTCTGACTCAATAACATCTGCGAGTCCAACAGAGCCAATTCTTTGCATTCTTGCCATCTCTTCGGTTGTCGTGAGCCGGCTTTCGACAAAACTACGCGCCGCTTCGACGACAGCCGTGAACTCAGCATCAAAACGGTGATGGTTGAGCCCAGTAGCGAAACGACCCTCGGCTAGCTGAGCTCCGTACGCCAAAATTCGGCTTATTTTTGTACTCTTCCAATCTTCATCACCCAACACTGCACCGATATCTAACGCTGTTGCTTTGTGTGCGCCCATTGCGTGACGAATAACATTCCCCTCTTCATCGATAGCATAGGCTTCTTGGTCTACCCGTATACTAAAGGCGTCTTCTTTCCCTTTCTCAACCGCGGGCATATCATCACGAAGACCCGACAGCTTATTAAGATCGACATTGTAGCTCACCGAAGCATCTACGCCAAAATTCGGACGTCCATATTCATATCTG
Organism: Candidatus Peregrinibacteria bacterium; assembly: GCA_003566255.1. Classification (GTDB taxonomy): domain Bacteria; phylum Patescibacteriota; class Gracilibacteria; order UBA1369; family LOWO2-01-FULL-3; genus SLNK01. The sequence goes on from PXEC01000121.1 coordinate 1,222, forward strand.
TCATCATATTCTTCTGCCGCTTGCTCGCGTATATACACCCAGCCAGCAGATGGTAGTTCACCTGCAGTGTCTACAAACCGATATATCGAAAATCCTTCTTGATCGACGCTTTTTATCGTGCGAATAGTATCGGACGCTGCGACTGCACTCCAATAATGAAAAACGTCTTGTAGTATATGCAGGCTTTCCTTGACGGTTTTTTGATCAAGGTCAACTGGCAACGGTGGTTTATCCTTATCGGTATGTATCAGCGGTGGTCTATTTTTGTATACTTTTCGTGATTCGTTAAGTGCTAGCAACAACGTTTCGAAACGGGGCTCACTAGACAGTATCTGATCTCCAAACATTTCTGGCAAGACATCAGCTTCTTTCCATAGCTGCATGATGTCTTTTCCGTAACCTAGTGCGGTTTCTTCTAGTGGATCTAGGCGCTCCTCAAAGTCCGGGCCATAGTGACCAAAAGTAGTAATCAAATTTGTAAGCAATCCGTGAGCCAGACCTACTCGCGTACCAGCGGTTTCTTTAAATTTCTTTTGCGTTTCTACGCTGTTCCACTGGAGCGCATTCTCCCATGCCTCAACAGGTGGATTGCCTGCTCCCATTTTATCTTCTCGTGCATGACCGCTTAGCTTATATGCCAAAACTGCCGCCCCTAACGGGTAACTTTCCGGCATTCCAAGTGGGTCCCAAGAAAAATCATGAGGATCAGGTGCGATAACATCCTCACTCAGCCCATCTATTGCTGCCTGCTCGAGAATTATGTGCCGTAATTTACGAGGAGCATGAGAGTAAGAAGGAAATTCTCCATCCCTTTCGCGAGAAAAATCAAAATAACCCTGAAATGAAAAATACTCGGGTATAACCTCGTTGAGTTCTTGATATTCTTTGTGTAGCCCTGGATGATTCTGTATGTTTTCTTGCAGGTTACGAGACGTCTGATTGTAAAAAGAAAAAAGATGGGATAGTAAATGCAAACCCACTTCCAATGCTTGCGCACGCACCAGAATTGGCAAATCTGTCCTATCTTGAGCTAAACGATTACTTTCTTTGTAAAGAGATTCGGGATCATCGGCATGAACAGAGGATTCTTTAGCCACTTGAAGCCGAAGGTACATTTCATCGGCGCTCAATCCATTTAATTTTCGCTCTAGGCTGCAAGAATCTAAATAGGGCCGCTCAGCTTCTGGTGATATCGGTAGTGCACAGCTTGAAGTAACCATTTATATATTATAGCATTTTTTTGTATTTGTTGCAAAGGTCGTGAGGGGTCTACGCTTTTGAGTCTTGTTGCTGGACTTTTTCTGTGCTTTTGTTGTTTTATGCAATCTAAAAAAGCTTGTATGCCTTTTCTTGGAATAGCTCCAAGTTATTCTCGTTGTTTTCGACTACATCAGTGGCTTTGCTTTTTACGTAGGATACGTTCATTTGAGCTTCGTGAGGTATGCCGGGCTTTGGCTGCCATTGCAGTGCTTCGTGGGCGAGAAAT
>PXEC01000022.1 GCA_003566255.1 Candidatus Peregrinibacteria bacterium
CCACGCCGTTGCGCACGCTGTTCTGACTCGCTGTGTCCGTCATGTCTTCCTCCTTCCGAGGTCGTTCCGGCTCTCTGCCGTGCTCACAGGCTGCGCGCGCGGGCACTACCGAGCCACTACCAGCGCCTCTCCCGCGTGTACCAAAGGTCAGCTGGTCGAAGCGAACCGGGTGTCAAGTCCATGGGGGTCTGGACTTTCCTCCCCGTGTAGCCAGTTGGCACTGAGAGGGAACGGCTCTTGACCTTCTCGATACGCTTGCTCACGACTGGCTTGGCACCTTCCGATCGCTGCCTTGCTGTGCTTGGCGCCGTTCGGCGTAGCTGAACGGCGCGCGAGCCCTCTCGCGGTCGCGCCTGGTGGTTTGTGACCATGCTGGTGCCACTGTCCTCGTGACGCTCGGAGGCCAGGATGCGCGCGCGTTCGGATTTGGGTGCGCCCGTGGGGCGCTCAGGAGGCCATGACGGCCGATTCACGTGGCGGGGTGGGTGGCGGCGCGGTCGCGGACGCCTGCTTGGCCTCAGCCGCTCCCCGGCCCTCGAGCTTGCGCATGTCGAGGTACACGCGCCCCGCGACCCACTCGTCGCTCTGCTCGAGGCACATGGCGCTCACCAGCCGCAAGCAGGCGTCGGGGTTCGGGAAGATCCGCACCACCCGCGTCCTTCGCTTGAGCTCCTCGTTGAAGCGCTCCAGCACGTTCGTGGTCCGCAACCGCCGGCGGTGCGACTCCGGGAACGCGAAGAACGCCAAGCAATCCTCCAGCGTCTCCTCCAACCACGCCGCCAAGCTCGGATGCGTCGCGCCCCAGCGCGCGATCACCGACGCCATCGCCTCCTTCGCCCACGCGAGCGTCGGCGCGCCCCACACCATCCGCAGGTCCTGCCGCAACGCCGCCTGATGATGCCGAGAAACCTTCCCCTCAGCGTTGCGTAGGTAGTGCACCGTACAGCGCTGCCACAGCACGCCCTGGAAGTGCTTTCGGATCGCCTTCACCAAGCCGGCATGATCGTCGCTGATCACCAACTGCACCCCGTGCAAGCCGCGCGCCCGCAGGTGCTTGAAGAGCTCATCGTAGGTCGCTTCGCTCTCGCTCGGCGCCACCCGCACCGCCAGAATCTCACGGCGGCCATCCTCCCGCACCCCCACCGCGATCAGCACCCCCATGCTCACCACCCGACCAGCGACCCGCACGAACTCATAGCGCGCATCGACGAACACGAACGGGTACGCCACCTCCAGCTGCCGCTCCCGCCAGGCACCCAGGTCGACGTCGAGCTCACCCACCAAGCGGCTCACGGTGCTCTTGCTGAACGACGTGCCGCACAGCTTCTCGGTCACGTCCCGCACCTTGCGGGTACTCACGCCCTCCACGTACATTTCCATCAGGCTGAGGGTCAGCGCCTGCTCGTTGCGTTCCATGCGCCGGAACAGCTCGGTCTGGAAGGTGCCCTCGCGATCGGTTGGCACGCTCAACTCGAGCGCACCCACGCGGGTGCGTAAGCCGCGCGTACGCCAGCCGTTGCGGTACCCCCTGCGAGCCTCAGAACGCTCGTAGGAGCCGGCCTGCAGGTGCTCGCTCATCTCCGCCTCGAGAATGCGGTTCAGCGCCACCTGCGCGATCTCACGCAGGAACTCCGGATCATCCAGGAGCGCCTCATGCGCGCCAGCCACCAGTGCCGTACCATCACCTCGAGCCATCGCCCAACTCCGATCACCGGGTTACCTAGCCGTTCCCGCTTCGAGGTGCGATGGCTCAACTACTTCCGACCCGAACGGCAGCAGCACGCCATCGACCAGACACACACCCTACCCAAGACGAACCCAACCACCTCACAACGCCAACCTCACCAGCGAGGCCGCACGAATGTACAGACCATACGGGACGCAACCATTCGGCGCAGGCATACTCGTCCGAGATCGAACACTTCGCTCAGCGTTTCCGTGTCTTGAGTTTCGACCTGGCCGGTGGAGGTGGATCAACACGGGAGGTTCGGTATCAAGACGAGCGCGAGTATGACCTGTGGAATTTTCAGGCGGATACGGCATGCCATGTCTTGATGGAGTTGGGCATAGAGGACTGCTATGTGCTCGGTTCGGGCTTCGCTGCATGGAGCGCTCTGCACTTGGCGGGTAAGCAGGCGCGCCTGCACCGCTTGACAGTGCGCGGTGCGATCGCTGACAGTTTCTTGGGCGCGATCGATGCGCGTACGCTACATCGTGCGCTCGACAAGAGGGAGCACTACTACCTCCGCCGGGTGGATTGGCTCAAGCAGCAGCACGGTGATGATTGGCGTGCAGTTGTGGATGCGGATACGGCCTTCCTCCGGCGACTCGCTCAGCGCGGTGGCTACGAGTTGCCGCCCGGCGTGCTGAACGCGGTCCGATGTCCGGTGTTGCTGACCGGTTCTATGCAGGATGACGTGCTTCCTGGCATCGCCGACGAGTACGCGCGGCTAGCCAGACTGATACCGGAGTGCAGCATCTATCTTGCGAGGCGCTCTGACCATCGCTACGGAGACGAGCACCCGTTGCTGTGGACGGCGCCTGGCCCGTTCCGTGCGCTTGCCGATCTATTCCTGGCTAAAGCAAGTGTCTGACCGGGAGCTGTGACGTGCAAGGGTGTGGACGAACCATGGTGGTTGCCTGGTACCGCGCCATCTAGGTTGACGGCGAGCCCGCGGGATTCGTCATGCGCTACGACGAGACCC